>JALSOO010000214.1 GCA_026986355.1 Campylobacteraceae bacterium
AGAAAATTTTACTACCAAAATAATAGCAGGAGATTTCAAAGGAAGAGTTATTGAGATTCCAAATATATCTACTACTCGTAGTTCAAAGGGAATATTAAAAGAGTCTCTATTTAATACATTACAATTTTATATTATAGACAAAAACTTTGTAGAGGTCTTTTCTGGTTCTGGTTCTATTGGATTAGAGGCACTTAGTCGTGGAGCTTGTCAATGTTACTTTATTGAGTACAATAAGATTGCCTATAGAGTACTCCAAGAGAATATCAAGAGATTAAATCCTACAAAGTGTCAATATCTGTTTGGAGATAGCTTTGATAAGTTTGATACCGTTTTATCTATGGTTGAGAGAAGAGAGGAGAAAACCTATTTCTATTTTGACCCACCCTTTGCCACACGTGATGGTATGGACGATGTGTATGATAAAACCATAGAGCTTATCAAAAAGATAGACCTTTCAAAATGTATGATGGTTATAGTAGAGCATATGAGTCAGCTAGAGATGCCAAAAGAGATTGGGGAGTTAGAGCAGGTAAAACGCAAGAAATTTGGACGCTCTACTATGACCTATTATAGACCAATAGAGGAGCTTTGATGCGAAATGAAGACCATATCGCACTCTTCATAGATTGTGATAATATATCGCATAGAGCGATAGAGGGGATTATCGGAGAGCTTAGTAAATATGGTGTTGTTAATATACGCCAAGCTTATGGTAATTGGACAAAAGATAATCTTAAAAATTGGGAATCAAAGCTGTTGGAGTTTGCCATTAAACCTATACAGCAGTTTGACTACTCCAAGCAGAAAAATGCAACAGATATTTTAATGACTATTGATGCGATGGATATGTTACACACCAAAAAGATAGATGCTTTTGCTTTTGCCACGAGTGATTCTGATTTTACCCCTGTTGTGATGCGTGTGCAACAAGAGGGGATAAAGGTATTTGGTTTTGGAGAAAAGAAGACACCAAAAGCCTTTATGGCTGGGTGTTCTCAGTTTATATTTACTGAAAAGCTTATGGAGTCCGAAAAAGAGAGTGAGCCAAGAGTAAGAGATAGAAGAAAACCATCTTCTGATTTTAGAAACGATAAGTGGCTTATAAAACTTTTAGATAATGCCTCAGAACAGACAATGGATGAGTTTGGCTGGTCAAATTTAGCAGATATGGGTATCTATATTAATAACAACTCCTCTTTTTCCCCTGTAAACTATGGATTCAAAAAATTAAGCTCTCTAATAAAAGCTATGGGAACATACGATATCTATATGGACGAAGAGAGTAAGCAGATGAGTGTAAGAGCAAAAAATTATACAGCCTAAAAGTTGTGATATAATTCATACAATATATAAAGGATAAATCATGAAACGATTACTATTTTTAACGATTATTTTAAATTTAACCCTCCTATCGGCTATGAGTAAAAAGGCTGATACTAAAGTAGTAGATGATTGGGAGTATAACTCTACGGCTATTCTTGAAAATTCAAAAAATATGAGAATTAGCAACAGCAGAAGTCTCTCCATGCCTATGTTAGTACCCAAAGCGTATCACTCTAAAAAGATGATAGGTATGTCAGTAGGTGGTGCAAAAGATACAAACAACTTCAAAGCCAATATAGATAATGGCTATCTACCTAAATTAGACTCTATTACCTATGAGGGGCAGTTCTATAATCAC
>JALSOO010000215.1 GCA_026986355.1 Campylobacteraceae bacterium
ATTAAAAAGAGCTAAATTCAAAAACTTAGCCCTTTATAAAAAATAATAACTCTACTCTAATTCAAGAACTAAAAATCCATTATTATGATGTCCTATAGAGACAGAAAAATATCCATTAGAGGAGACTGTTGCCAAATCTGTTTTAGTAAAATAGTCTCTAACTGTATCAACAGTAACTCCTTCTAAATTAATATCAACAGATACATCACTATAACCAAAGTTAGCGAGAATAATATAGTGCTTACCATTGTGATCTCTTGTACCAATAGATACTAAAGTTGGATTATCAACTGTAGCACTCCAAGAGGTACCTAATGGCTCTTTAATAATAGGCAACATCATATCTATTTTTTCAAAAACATCTTTAATTACAGGTACCCAAACATTCTCTTCAAAATTTTGTTTACACGCAGAAGGTACTCCAACTCCTGCTCTCCAAAAGTTTAAACCTTTTGCTCCAGCTCCAATACCTTTAAAGATTGAAGGTATAAATACATCTTGATAGTTACACTGCAACTGCATTATTGATACAGGAGCAATCTGATTTTGTGTCTTTTGTAAAATACCTAATGTATTAATTGGATTAAGATGCTGATTTACTGCATCTCCTATCTGTGGAATATAAGTACTTACAGTATCCAAATAATCTTTATCTGTACTATTCTTATAGTTTCTAGCTAGACCTTCATTTGTCCCATTTAACATATCAATTGGTCTTGCTCGTTTATTTGTAAGAGGGTCTTTATCGTTTTTATTTAACCAATCGGATACCAACCTCTTTTTATCATAGTCTGGTAATAATAGTTGCTCATTATCATACTCATACATAATAACTGCTGTCTTTGGTAACGTTCCATTTAAGACCTCTTGATTAACATCTTTTATAGCTCTCTTTACAATATCATTCTCATCATTCACATTCATACCATTGATTTGTATTCCATTATACTTCATACCATTTTTAACAGCTAGACCTATACGACCTGCACTTCGCATATTTGTAAAACCTGTAAATCCATATGAACTATACATCTTTGCAGAATTGATAAAGTTGGGAGAAAAGTCTTGATAGGTAAATTTAGGGAAGAAATCTCTCCATACTCCATTCTCTTTTATTTGCCAATTCCCCTGCTCATCAATCTTTACATTTGAACTTTCATAAGGTACTTTTGGAGTATATGGCTCTTTTGCTACTATATCTTGGGACTCATGTACATAAAAGTCATCAAAGAACATACTTGCACTTCTCTCTAAATTTGTTCCATCTTCACGAGCATACTGGTGATCAGTGGTTAATGCATATCTAAATGTAAAAATTGAAATAACATAAGTTCCTGTCACATCAGCTCTATATGGCATTACAATCTCTTCCCACTCTCCTGCTTTTGAGACATTCCAATTCATCTCATCGGTATGTCCTGCTCCAGAAATCTTAAACATGACATTTTCACCTCTATCTAAACCCTCTGCTTTCATATATGCACCAAGCGTATAATGTTTCCCTTTCTCTAGTTTGAAGGTTGCTGTTCTAAACTGCTTGGTGTACCAATGTCCTACTAACTTAATAGACCCACTACCATCATTACTATGACTCTCTGTTGGACTATACTCATGATAGTTAAGCCCTGTAAACCCAGTTGTGCCATCTACATTTGGATTCTTATCTTTTAAGAGATTTACT
>JALSOO010000216.1 GCA_026986355.1 Campylobacteraceae bacterium
ATAAGATAGAACAAGCAAAAACTAAGTTGATGTTAGAAAATCCATACTTTGGTACACTTGTTACTGCAATAGAGTTGAGGGTAAATAATAATATTGCCTCTTTTCGTCCTTTGGGCGATGTGTTGGAGTATAATGATGAGTATATAGAGGTATTATCTGTTGATGAGGTATCAACAATTATGGCTAACTCTGCGATGCATCAAGCACTATTTCATAGTGATAGAGGTAAAAATAGAGTAAGTTCTGTATGGAATTTGGCAAGTGATTATGCTATCAATGATTTATTGGTAGAGAATGGCTTTATGTTGCCACCTATGGCAAACTATGCCTCTCGCTTTGAGATGTTATATGCCGAACAGATTTATACTATTCTATTAGGAGAGTTGGATTTAAAAGAGAGTGATGATAATATTGAGGAGCAAGAACAAGATAAAGATGAGATAAGCCAAGAGGAGCTACCTGAAGAGCTTTTGGCAAAAGAGGAGTATGAACTTCTAGTTGAACAGCTCAATATTAAGCTCAAAGAGCATGGGGATTTACCAAAAGGTATAGAGCGTTTTATTGAGACTATAAAAGAGGCACAAATCTCTTGGAGAGATGAACTCTACCGATATGTAAATGCACATGCCAAGAGTGACTATAGAATGTTCCCTTCCTCTAAAAAACATCTCTATCGTGGTATTGCTTTGCCCTCTATCTATGGAGAGGAGCTTAAGATTATAGTAGCTATTGATACATCTGCTTCTATTGAAGATGAGTTATTGGAGCTATTTTTAGCTGAATTATATGAGATAATGCAGGTCTTTACTCATTATGTAATTGAACTAATAGAGTGTGATAGTAAAATTCAAAATATTCAACGCTTAACACCACAAGAGCAATTTGAACCGACACTAAAAGGTGGAGGGGGAACAGATTTTAGACCTGTTTTTGATTATTTAGAGAATTTGAATGAAGATTTTAGATTTTTAATCTATTTTACTGATGGTAAAGGGTCATTTCCCAATTATGAACCCTCTATTGATACATTATGGGTTATGCCCCAAAGAGAGGATACTCCATTTGGGGAGGTGTTGGAGTTAGGGAGCTAAAGGCTCTTCTGCATCTCTGACACATCGTAGACATGTTGTGATATTATTTTGTTTAAAAGGTATAATGACCCCTGTAGAGTTACTATCTATATCTGTATTTATAATAGTTAACTTATCGTTATCTAGCCCAATAGCATTGACACACGATGGAGAGTTATAATGGATAGAGAGATTAGCATCTTTTACAGCTTTAATAAGCCCTTGATACTCTCTATCTTTTGGTACTCTCCAATCACTGTATGATGCAAATTTTAGATTTTTACAATAATTTTCTGCTTTTTTTCGTATTAAAATATTATTATTCTCTGATGTGGCATTAAAACTTATACAACCATCTGGAGTAGTTTGATTATTTTCAATGGTTTTATTCTTATCTACTCCATTAACCCACTCTAGTTTAGTATAGTTGTCTTGTAAAATTGTTTGATTCTCAAAGCTTATTGTTGTAAATCTCTTTGAGTCACTTTGCTCTGAATCGGCTGAAAGTTTAGTTAGTATTAGTAAGGCTAATATAACTTTTGTTTTCCATTTCATAATTTTTATCCTTAGTCTATATCTGCTGTAAATAGCAATATAAAATAACATAAAA
>JALSOO010000217.1 GCA_026986355.1 Campylobacteraceae bacterium
TTTTATATTTGCTCTTCTTATTCCATTCATTATTGTCCTTTAGTTATAACTTTTCACTATTGTAACTCATTATTAAATGTGAATATTTACTACACATAGAGTACACATAATTTGATTATAATCCGTTTAAGCCTAACATAGAAAAAACTTAATATATGCTAGACAGCTTGTAAGTGTGGCTTTGTATTTGTCAATGAAATCTCCCTGAATTCATTATTCTTCCTCCCTTTATAACAACTTCTATGTTAGGACTAAGTTTTACTTAGTTCTTGATGTTCACTAATACGATTACTATGCACAAACAACATTAGAAATGCTCCAAAAGTTATAAATGCTTCAAATAAAAATAGATACTCTCCAGTATCTCCATAAACATATCCAGCTATAAATGAACCGATTGAACCACCTAGACCAAAAGAGATACCCAAAAAGAACTGTTGAGCCAAACGTTTTTGGGTATACAAAGAGTATACATAGGTAATAGATGCTGTGTGATAGAGAGCAAAGCTGATAGCATGGAACGATTGACTAAAAAAGGTTATCTCTAAAGAGTTTGGATAGAGATATAGAAGTAACCAACGAACTACTGTTATAAGTGTTGCAAATTTTATAATTGTTAATAGATTTCTCTGAAGTAATGTACCTTGAAAATATAGCATAACAATTTCACAAATGACAGCAAATGTCCAGAGATAAGGGAAATACTCTTTAAATCCATGAGCTGTTTCATAGATTGAAAAGAATGTATAGAATCCACCAAATGCCACCTGCATCAAAAAGATACTTACCCAAAATGCCCAATACTTTTTAAGTGAAAATGATTTATCATCTTTGCTATTTTCTATCTTATCCTCTATTTCATACTGTAGAATAAGATAACCAAATATCAGTGTAAGTAGGGTAGTAAATATCAATATATAGATAGTCGTCATAGGTAAAGGAGAGAGTGCCTTTAGAGAGAGTGCTACTGTGATAAAGCCTACCGAACCCCACATTCTAATCTTGCCATAGAGTCTTTTAGAGAGTTTTTGTAGAGAGATGGTCTCTACAAATGGTAGAGTAATTCCCATTGATGCCCCAAAAAGTAGATTGGCAAAGAGATGAGTTGTAAAATCATGAACAGTAAATATAAAAAGAGTTGAACTTATGAGAGTAAAGAGTAGTGCAACGGTATAGATATTGTGTGTTAGTTTAATATAGTGTTTAAATATAAATGGAAGTAGAAAACGCATAAACGGAGCAGCCGAATAGATAATGCCTATCTCTACTTTATCATATCCAAATCCTTGAAGTGCCACAGGCATAAACATAATGTATACTCCTACCAAAGAGAAGTAGGAGAAGTAGAATAGTGAAAGTATAATCTTCATCAAGAGTTTTGGGGGTTACTATCATCAATAATGACACAGGTATTACTGAGAAAATCGTGTAGAGTTCTACTATCTTTTCTAAAAATCATAACAAACCAAGCAATAGGAATAATTAGAGTTAGAATAAGCGTTATATTTCTAAATATAATAGAAAATAGTGATGGTTTCTCTAAACTATTGAAATCTACTACTTTTAAATTTTGAGAACGCTCCCCAGGGGTTCGTCCTCTATCTTTATACATAAATATCGTTAATATAATTAAAAAGGGTATAAGTGAGTATCCCCATGTCAATAGCTTCTCATGAGAGGCATCTTCTCTACTTCCCATAACTACATATATAACAAAATAGACAAAAGGCATAAAAAGCATAAAAATATCGGTTATAAAAGCTTTTGCTCTTAATCTGCTAGAGGCAAAAGGGACTATTCTATCTTTAACTTCTCTTTTTATATTTTTTATTTTACCCTTTTTTACATCACGAAAACGTCTATCTTTTGCCATTAGAAATCCCAAACCAATTTACCATAAGCACCTGAGAAATCAGAATCCATACTCAAATCATCAACATCATTTAATTTGATTTTCATTGTTTTATATCCTATTTCCAAACCTAACCCCAATAAAAAGGTATATCTTGCTCCCAATTCAGCATCATAGAGAGTATTACCATCATAACTAACATAATTACCCTCTGCTTGAAAACTTAAATCGGTTGTAGGAACATCAAAACGTGCTTTGGCATAGAGCATAGGGATAGGTGCTTTTATATCATCAGATTCATCAATAAGTTGTTGAGTTATGATATTTTTCCCTTTTACGGTTAAGACTCCATCAAGATATTTTACATTTAATCCCAAATCAAGATTGACCCAGTTATCTAGTATCTCATAATATAGAGTCAAATCATACATCTTCAAATCAAAATTTGTATCAACATCTGTTCCTACACCAAAAGACTCTCCACCAAAGTGAAACCCTTTTGTAATCTCTCCTGAACCTGAATGTCCAAATTTACTGTAACCAACTTTTATATTTGGAAGGATAGGCAAAGGGTGTTCGAGATAGGCTTTTATAAAAATATCTCCCTCATTTTTCCATTTTAAATCATTTTTCAAATCAACTACATCTCCCTTATATTTAGCCCAACCACTAGGAGAGTGTGAATAGTATCCTAAATCTATCTCTCCACCAATAACATCAGCCATGGAGAGACTAGTTAGTAATCCAGCAATTAACAATATTTTTTTCATAAAAACTCCTTTAATATTTTAAATATTCTAGCATAAATATTCTACGAAGCACCCAAGTTCATTGAGAAGATAGGTAGAAGCATTGCAGAGACAATTACACCAACAACACCACCAATAAAGAGCATCATAAACGGTTCTAAGAGACTTAGGAGTAGTTTTAACTTATCATCATTCTCTTCTCTGTATAGTTCGGCTATATTACTTAAGATACTAGCAACCTCACTCGACTCCTCTCCTAGTGCTAATGCTTGCATAAAGTTTCGTTTGGGTAAGACCCCTTTTCCTCTTTGTAGTGCATGAGATAGTCTATTACCCTCGATAACCTTTTCTGAAGCAACTTCAAAGCTCTCTCTAAATGCTGAATTGGCAAAGGTAGTTGTTGCCAATTTGACAGCATGAGCATAGGATACCCCAGAGTTTAGCATAAGCCCTAAAATATAAGAGAATCTTCCTAACTCATGGTTTTGGATAAGCTCTCCTACTATTGGAACTTTTAGCATAAAGGTATCGTAGGCTTTTTTGAAGCTATGTATATATTTATAGGAGGCTTTAAATAGAATAATAATAGAGACAAATCCTAAAATTAAAGGGATATAGTTCGCTGATAAAAAGTCAGAAAGACCTAAAACAAATTTAGTAATATCTGGTAACTCTTGACCTGTATCTTTGAAGATACCTGTAATCTTGGGTACAACAAAAGCAATCAAAAATCCAGACATACCAACAGCAACCATAAATATAAATAGAGGATATGCCATAGCATTACCTACCTGTTTTTTTACCTTTGCTTGTGACGAGAAGAACGTTCCCATCTGAATAAGTACAGGTACCATTTTACCACTTTGTCCTGCTACATTGATACTCTGTAAAAAGAAATCAGGTAGATGATATACCGATTGTGAACCTAACGCATGATAGAGAGATTTACCCTCTTCAATCATTGTTTTTAGAGATGATAAAAATGAGGAATATTTTTTCTCTTTTTTATGTTGCCCTTCTATCAGCTTAATAGCTGTCAATATGGTCATACCCGAATTAAGATAGGAGGACAACTCTTTGGCAAATGAACTCAATAGTGGTCCAGACATCTCTCGTTGTGAAAAGTTGCTTTTGGTAATTTGAGAACTCTCTTGTATATTTTGATAGAAGATACCTTGTGTTTTAAGTTTCTGTTTTGCCTCTTCTATCGTTGATGCTTCAATTGTGCCTTTGGCATTTTTACCTTGTTTTGTGAGACCTTTATATTTAAATAGCATATTAATTAAAAACCTTATTATATAGTTCTGTTATTATAGCATCTATTATAAAAATTTGAATATAACCATAAAGGTTATCTCTATTTTTATCTTTTTGTGCGATAATATCTATATGAGCAAAAATAGTAATAGTGGTACTCCACCAAATGATAAATACAAGAAAAAAGCTATTGTTAATCACTTGACTTGTGCTACATTAGATGGTTTATCTGCAAAAAGTATTGAGGTAGAGGCTACATTTACCAAAGGACTACCTGGTTTTGCTGTAGTAGGATTGGTATCTTCTGATATACAAGAGGCAAAAGAGCGTGTAAAATCAGCACTGTTAACCAATGGTTTTATCTTTCCACCTCTAAAGATTACTATCAATCTTAGCCCTAGTGATTTACGAAAATCAGGTACACATTTTGATTTATCAATTGCTCTTTTAAATGCTCTACATAAAGAGATTATAAGAGAAGAGAATCTATTTGTCTTTGGAGAGCTTGGCTTAGATGGTCGAGTAAAATCAAGTTCTACTCTATTTCCTATCATACTATCACTAAAAGAGCAAGGTCTCTTAAGTAGAGCTATTGTTCCCAAAGAGGCGATGAGGTATCTAAGATATATAGCAGGTGTTGATTTTATAGCTGTAGAGACTCTAAATGAAGCGATAACTCTTCTTAAAACCAAAGAGTTTAAAATCTCAACTGTTAACTTCTCTTATGACTCTGATAGTTTTAGGATTCATGATAAAATCTATTATGATGATATAGATATAGAGTATGATTTTTTAGATGTAAAGGGTCAAAAAGTAGCGAAACGAGCTGCATTAATTTCTGCTTCAGGTATGCATAACTTTATGATGGAGGGAAACCCTGGTTGTGGTAAGAGTATGATAGCCAAACGTCTCAAAGATATTTTGCCTCCTCTACTAGAGATAGAGATGCTCTCAATTGCCAAACATCAATTTTTAGATGGAGTTACTCCTAGTTTCAAAGCCAAACGACCCATGCGTTCACCACACCATACAGCTACTTCTGCGTCTATCTTTGGAGGAGGTTCTCATAAGGCAAGAATTGGAGAGGTGGCATTAGCACATAACGGTATGCTCTTTTTTGATGAGCTTCCTCACTTCTCCAAAAATATATTGGAAGCCTTACGAGAGCCATTACAAGATGGGAGAGTTAATATCTCCAGAGTTAACTCAAAAGTTGAGTATAATGCTGATATTATGTTTGTATCTGCTATGAATCCCTGCCCTTGTGGAAATGCTTTGTCCAAGAAAAAGGAGTGTCGCTGTTCAGAACAGGAGATAAAACGATATAGAAATAGACTCTCTGACCCATTTTTGGATAGAATAGATATATTTGTAGTGATGCAAGAGGTCTCTGCAGATGATAAGAGTGATGTCTCTTCGATAGAGCTAAAAAAATTTGTAAACCAAGCCTTTAAAGCACAAAAAGAGCGTAAACAAGAGAGGTTAAATGGTAAATTAAGCGAGAGAGAGATAGAGAAATTCTGTATCTTGAGCAATGATGCCCAGAAGATACTCTTTTCGGCTATTGAACGTTTTGCTCTCTCTCACAGAAGTATAGGAAGCATCAAAAAAGTAGCTAGAACTATTGCCGATTTGGAGTTGTCTCCAAATATTGAGAAGAGACATATTTTAGAAGCACTATCTTATAGGAGAAGATAAAATGATAAGAGTTAAACTATTACTTATCTCAACTATATTAGTATCTATTCTAGGTTGTAGAGCTACAGAATCATCATATGATATAGATTCAGATAGAGGTTTTGATATGTGGAATTATATGACTTCTACTCTCAACTATGAGGTTGAATATGATATTTATAATAATGGAGACAAACAAGACTACTATATAGAAGATAATAGAGTTTTTGATAATGGAAAAACTTATGAGAGAAGAAGTGCTAATGATAGAACCGTTCTCTATCTAAATAGTAACTATATTCTTATGAAAGAGCCATCAAGAGATGTAGAGATTAAACGTTTTGTACATTTAGGAGACAATCATATTTTCAACGCTTCTAATATTGATAATTGTAGTTTAGATAGATTTTATCCTAAATATATAGTTTATAACTCAACTTTTAATAATGTTTTACGAGTCAATTGTCTAACCAAAAGTGGTGTAAAACAAGAGTTATATTATGGCTACAGTGAAGGAATAGTTGCTATCTATCAAAATGACCATTCCACTATAACAGAGTATGTCAAAGTAAATGAAAAGCCTATTTTCTAAAAAATAGTATAAATTACAAAAAACCCTTGACAAAAGATAAACTTTTGTCTATAATTGCACTCCAATTTCATACAGACTCTGTTTGAAAACGGAAAATTTCGGAGTGTAGCGCAGTCTGGTAGCGCACCTGGTTTGGGACCAGGGGGTCGAAGGTTCGAGTCCTTTCACTCCGACCATTTAGATATTTAAAATTCAATATAATAGTTAAATCATCAATTTGATGGTAGGCGTAGTTCAGTTGGTAGAGCACCTGTTTGTGGCACAGGTTGTCGCGGGTTCGAGCCCCGTCGCCTACCCCATTGGTAAAATAGAAACCAACCCACGAAGCGCTAGTGGCTCAACTGGATAGAGCATCAGACTTCGGATCTGAGGGTTAGGGGTTCGAGTCCTCTCTGGCGTACCATTTGATTTAAGTATTATATTTATGTGCACTCATAGCTCAGCTGGATAGAGCATCGCCCTTCTAAGGCGAGGGTCTTAGGTTCGAATCCTAATGGGTGTACCACTTTATGCGGATGTGGTGAAATTGGTATACACGCTAGACTTAGGATCTAGTGCTTCACGGCGTGGAGGTTCGAGTCCTCTCATCCGCACCATCTTTTTTTAACTCTTTCAAACTTTTATTTTATATATCAAGCACTATAATAGAGCATGAGATTAATATATCTAATCAACATTTAGGAGAGCAATAGAAGCTCTCTATTCAGAAGTAGGTTTACTATCATTTATATCTACTTCTGCCTCACAACAGTTCAAGAGTGATTTATTTGGATTTTCGATAAAATCATATCCTCTATATATAGTATACACCCCAAATAAGATAACAATAATAGAAGCTATATTCATCATAAGTTGTCTAAATGAACCTCGATTTAATATCTGTGTAAATAATCCCAATCCCAACATAGCAGGAATCGTACTTAATCCAAAAATCAACATCACCACACCACCCCAAAATGGGCTACCTGTACTAGCTGATGTTACAGCAAAAAAGTAGACTAATCCACAAGGTAATAGACCATTTACAAGACCTAAAATATAGAAACTATATAGAGATTTTGATTGTAATACATGGCGAAAAATATTCCGATAGACTCTACTACTAGAAAAAGAGTGTTCTAATCTAGTTAAAAACTTTATTTTCCCCAAAAGTGATAAACCTGCCAATATCATAAAGATACCTGCAACTATTGTCATTCCTGCTGTTGTATATCCATTGAACTGTACTACTCCACCAATAGCACCAAATATAACACCCAACATCACATAAGTAGTAATCCGTCCAAAAGAGTAGATAAGATGAGCTAGAGTTTGTGTAACAGTAGACCAATTATCCTCTATCTTTCTACTACTATATGCGATAACAATCCCTCCACACATACCAATACAATGTCCAAAACTACCTAAAAATGCAATTGTTACAATGGAGATTAAATCTATATTTTCCAT
>JALSOO010000218.1 GCA_026986355.1 Campylobacteraceae bacterium
ATATGTTAGCCGAGTTTACTTCACTTATTCAGCGTGGTAAACGACAATCTAAAATGCTAACTCCCTCTGATATGGTCGGTATCAATAGAGTTTTACTAGAGTACAATGAGAGTAAAAATAAAAAAACTAAAACAAAGAAAGAGGAGAAATAGATGATATATGAAGATTACTACATCTTTACCCCAGGTCCTGTGAAGATGAGCGATGAGATTTTAGAAGTTGGGTCAAAACAGACTCCTTACTTTAGAAACTGTCAATTTTCTGATGTAACTTATGCGTGTGAAAAGGGTCTATTGGAGATGGTCAATGCTCCAGAGGGGTCAAAAGTTATCTTTTTAACAGCTTCAGGAACAGCAGGTATGGAGTCGGTGGTGATGAATCTCCTAAACAAAGAGGATAAGGCTTTAGTTGTTAATGGTGGTGGTTTTGGAGGGCGTTTTGTCAAGATATGTGAGGTACATGAAGTTCCTCATACTGATTTTCAAGTTAAAGATACAAATCTTCATAATATAGAAGAGTTAGCTCCAAAAGAGAACTACACCTCACTTATTGTCAATGCTCACGAAACATCAGTAGGACATCTCTATGATTTAGAGGCGATGGGTGCATTTGCTAAAAAGAACGATATGCTCTATATTGTTGATGCTATCTCAATGCTAGTAACCGACCCTGTGGATATGCAATCGAGTAATATAGATGTGGTTATAGCTAGTTCTCAAAAAGGTTTAGCACTTCCTCCTGGGCTAACAATGGTTGTTTTAGCTCCAAGAGCCTTAGAGCAAGTGCAAGATATTAAGAGTTTATATTTTAACTTTAAAGATTATCTAGCTAATGGCGAGAGAGGACAAACTCCTTATACTCCTGCTGTAACGATTATGTTGCAACTTGAAGCAAGACTAAATCAGATAAAGAGACGTGGTGGAGTACAACAGAGTATTCAAAAAGCAAAAGATATTTCAGAATACTTTAGATCCTCTATCAAAGATTTACCTCTCAAAGAATATACGCCATTTATGCCAAATGCTATGACAACACTAACTCCCACCGATGGAAAGGGTGCGATGGATATTGTCAATGCCTTAGAAGATAACTATAAAGTAATGGTATGTCCAAATGGTGGAGCAGAGCGTGATATTGTCTTTAGAGTCTCACATATGGGCGATATGACACGAGCTTATACTGATGTATTGATAGATGCATTGTATGATTATTATGGTATGGAGCGTAAGTAGTGGCAATAGAGCCTAAAAATTTACGTAAAGCTCAACTCATTATGCTTGATATGCTTATTGAGTTTGATGCTATCTGTCAAAAACACAACTTAAAGTATTGGCTAGATTCAGGGACACTTCTGGGGGCTGTTCGTCATAAAGGCTTTATCCCTTGGGACGATGACATTGATTTGTCTATGCCTGTGGAGGATTATAATAAATTTTTAGAGATTGCTAATGATGAGCTATCTAATAATATATTTCTACAGACAAAAGAGCGTGACCATAAATTTAAATTTGACTATATAAAGTTGCGTTCAAATAAAGCATCTATTGTTGAGTTTCATGAAAAAGAGAAAGAGATAAATTATCATCAAGGGGTATTTATTGATATTTTCCCTATGCTAACGATGGAAAATACGCAAGAGAATAAAAAGTTGTATGAAGAGAGTTTTGAAGCACTTA
>JALSOO010000219.1 GCA_026986355.1 Campylobacteraceae bacterium
TGACCCTCTCCTCTGTGTTTGCCATTTTTATAAACCCACCGAAATATATACCCTTTTTTATGAAATAGATAGTGCTTTTTTATCACATAAAATGAGTTTTTGATATAATCGACACCTTTACCATCAAAAAGTGTATAAGGAAGAAGCATTGCATCTAAAGCCTGTTTATCTCCATAAAAGTTATGACTCCACCGTTTATAGTTTGGTAATTCTAACCATAAATTATAGTGTTCAAAAGAGTCTCTAGTGATAGTAGATTCTCTAACCATATACCCATCTCTATCTATAGTTTTTAAAATATGATTGATACCTGTTTCTCTACCTATATGGATATACTCGTTATAATCAGAATTAAAATCACCCAATAAAATATATTCGCTCTCTTTTGGTAGAGATTGTAATCGTTTCACTAATGCCCTTGCAGATACGATACGTTTAGCCTCTTTTGAAGATTTTGATTTCCAATGGTTTACATATATGTATAGAGGCTTATGGTCAAAAAGATACTTTACCTCCAAGATATTTCTATATCCCAATGCTCTCTTTACCACAATCTCTTTTGTAGCTTGTATAGGTATTTTAGATAAAATTGCTACTTGAATAGCAGAGTTCTTTTTATGGGTTATAGCTCTATATCTATATCTACAACCTACTCTGCGTAAAGTTTGTTGTAATTGATGAAGAATATTACTATTTTCTATCTCTTGAAGCCCTATAATATCTGCATTAATCTCACATATAACCTCTGATATATTCAGTAGCTTTTTAGAGAGGGTTTGTCGATTCCAATTATGTCTGTTTGGGATATATTCTCTATACTCATGCCCACTGTACTCCATATCAAAAAGATTCTCTACATTATACGAAGCAACTTTAAAATCAAAAGCAAAGATAAAAGGGGAGAGAAAAAAAAATAGAAACGTAGTCGGTATTAACCGACTATAAGAGCTATCTAAACATCTTGCCAAGCATATCCATAGCACCTTGTGTACCACCAACTTGTTCAAGCATATTATCGAGTAGAGAGCCTTCTCCAGAAGTTGCTTTGTCAATAAGATTTGGAAGAACATCGGATAAAGCCCCTTTTGCACTCTCTTCACTCAATCCTAGAGATGAGGCAAATTCAGATACTTTATCTTCTCCCAATAAATCCTTGACTCCATCTCCAGAGATTGGTTGATTCTCGCCATTTCCTAGCCATGAACCAACAATATCTCCAAGACCATTTTGAGACAAACTGGACATTATTGAACTTAAATCAATTCCACCATCAGCACCACCACCAAGAAGTTTACCTAGAGCATCTGTAAGTGTATTTGAGTCTAATCCTGTTGTAGAATCATCACTATTTCCTTGAATCATATCTGCACCCATTTTTAGTAATTCTGTTAAATCCATTAATCTATCCTTGTTTTTAAATATAAAAAACAGTATAACTAAAAAGTCGTTATAGTAACTTTACACCATTATTAAACAATTCCACTTTTTTTTGTGTAATAAGTGAAGTGAGTGTTCTTTTAAAGTTTTTTTTACTCATTTTAAATATCTTCATAATATCTTTAGCATCACTTTTAGAGTTTAAGGGGATAAAATTTGATTTATCTTTTAAAATATCTAAAAAATTATCTTCAAATATATCTATATTAGCTTTTTTTCCTATAGGTTGCAAAGATAGGTCTAATTTACCATCTTTACGAATCTTTTTAATATAGGCTTTTTTTCTATCTCCTACGGATAAAGTCTCAAAAATCTCATTTTCAAATAACATTCCCTCGTATAGATTTTCAATAATTACTTTATAACCAAGAGGTGTCTTTGAGAGTACTAAAACATCTACTTTTTGATTTTCACTTAACTCTTTGGTATCTTTTGAGAGCCATTTACCTATCTTGTGTGTTCCATAGAGTCTTCCTGTCTGCTCATCTAAACAGACTCTTAAAATATATTTAGAACCTATATGAAAGTGACATTTTTGTTGAGAGAGAGGGACAAACAAATCTTTGGGTAGACCCCAATTTACAAAAGCTCCATACTGCTTATAATCAACAACTGTAAAATAACCAAATTCTCCAAGTTTAGCATAGGGATATTTAGTTGTAGCTACTGGTCTATCTTCTGAATCGGTATATATAAAAACATCTATCTCTGCACCAATAGGCATATCAGCTTCCATAACATAGATATTTGGAAGTAAAACCTCTTCAAAATTTTTAGCTCTTAAATAGAGACCATAATCTGTATCTCGTTCAACACGAAGTTTATTTATCTCTCCAATAGATAGGGTTAGATTCAATGAATACTCTTTAGATGTTTAAGAAACTTATCGGCTTTAAGAAATCCAGATAACATCTTAGATGGCATAGAACTATTATTTTTATCAAAAAAGATAATTGTTGGTGTTCCAAAAGCACCATATTTAGCTAGTAATGCCTTATCTTTATCACTATTTTCTGTTACATCAATCTGAATAAATTTAAATCTTTTCAACTCCTCTTTGACAGCAGGGTCTGAAAAGGTAAACTCCTCTAACTCATCACATGAAGCACATGACTGCTTACGGAAATCAACAATAACCAACTTATCCGTTGCTTTTACCTCTTTTTTAAGTTTCTCAATAGAGTAACCACTCTTTTTATCTATAGGTATTACCGTTTTAGCTACTACATTACCCGAGGTAAATCCACTAAAGGGGTGTAGAATCGACTTAGAACCACTTAAGAAACCAACGAAAATAGAAGCTCCATAAACAAGAAACACCAAAGCTAATAACGAAAAGAGCTTTTTAGCTCCTCTACGTGTAGATGAGTTATCAAATACACCCATATATATAGCAATTCCCATAAAGAAACTAGACCATAAAAGCATAGTTAGCCAAGGATAGATAACTTTACCTAACATAAATATAGCAAGAGCCAACATTACCACACCAAATGTTTGTGACACGATAGTCATCCACCCACCAGGTCTTGGCATAAATTTACCAGCTCCTGCACCTACTAGAAGTAGAGGTAGTCCCATACCCATACTCATTGCAAAAAGAGCAACTCCTCCAATAAAAGCATCTCCTGTTTGAGAGATAAAAATAACAGCTCCTGCTAAAGGTGGTGCAACACAAGGCCCGATAATAAAGGCAGATAAAAAGCCCATAATAGCTGTTCCTATAATTCCAGAACCTTGTGCATTATCACTTACTTCATTAATCTTACTCTGCCATTTAGATGGTAACTGTATCTCATAATATCCAAATAGTGAAAGAGCCAAAGCAAAAAACATCATAGCAAATCCTGCTAATACCCATGGATTTTGTAGAGCTGATTGAATATCTCCTCCAAGTAATCCCGATATAACCCCAACAATAGTATAAGTAACAGCCATTGATAAGACATAAACTAAAGAGATAAAGAAACCTTTTGATGCACTTGGCTCTTCTCCATTGGATTGTTGAGAGACAATAATAGAAGATAAAATAGGAATCATAGGGAATATACAAGGAGTCAAAGCTAAAAGAAGACCAAGAATCAAAAAGAGAGTAATAATAAAGAATGCACTTTCACTTTTAATTATATCCATAATTGCGTTTGGATTAGATGATGCAATAGCCTTTGATAATTTATCAAAGAAACCTATTTTTGCATTTGGGTCTCCTGCTAAAATAAAACTTCTCTCTTGTGGGTTATAACAGACTCCAGCATCAGCACAACCAGAAAACTCTACAGAGAGATTAAATTCACCAACTACTTTAGAAGTAACAAGTGAGAGAGGAATATCCACAGAGAGTTCTTTCTCATAAATCTTATCTCCATCGACCTTATGTGCTGGAGGAAGATTGACAGATAGTTCAAATTTTTTAGGTTTAGTAACATAAAATTTAAGAGTATCTGCTGAGATATGAATCTTGTCTGCTAATACTATTTTGGTAGTAATAGTATCTCCATGCTGGAGAGATGAGACTTTAAATGCTTCTGTAGCTGGTATAAAACCACTCTTTGCATTAGAGAATGCAGATTTAGCTGACCCAAAATCAGCATTTAAAAATATGGTAACAAGTAAAAGTAATTTTAGTAACTTCATGCTTCTTTTATCCCTTTTTAATGTAAATATAATTATATTGCACTAATTATAGAATACATCACGTGTATTATGCGTGTAGTACTATACCAAATAAAAGCATAAAATCATTAATAGTTTAGAGATAAAATTAGTTATTAATATATAAGGTAGCTTAATATATTAAATATTATTTATTACTATTGATAATATATAAAAAAAGGAGAATTAATATGAAAAATAATCTTATTCAGTGGCATAAGTGGGAAGATAAAACATTTGAGAAAGCAAGAGATGAAAATAGAGCAATATTTTTATCTATTGGTCAATCCTACTCTAAATGGTGTTTGCAAATGGAGGAGGAGTCCTTCTCACAAGAGAACATTGCAGAGCTTCTCAATGAACGTTTTATAGCCATAAAAATAGATGCGTTAAAACATCCAGAGTTAGTAAAATATTATCAAAGAGTTCACAAATTGATGAATCGCTCTATAGCAGGTTTACCTCTCTCTGTATTTATGACTGAAAATTTAGAACCTTTTTATATAGCCTCTTATATTTCACCCCAAGCACAAAAAGAGTTATTGGGATTTGAAGCTCTTTTGCGTGTAGTCTCAAATAAATATATTACAGACAATCAAACACTTGTAACCAAAGGTCGTGAGATTTTAGAAAATATTAACCCAAAAGTTACAACAATAGAAGCAACCAAACTAGATATAAATATTCTAAAAACGATTAAACTACATACTCAAAATCTTTTAGATAAAGAGAGTGGTGGTTTTGGAACTTCTCCTAAATTTCCAAATGTCTCAACATTGGAGCTACTACTAGATAGCTATGAGCTTACAAGAGAGCAAGAGTTTTTAGATAGTGTAATACTCTCTCTTGATTCTATGTCACAAGGAGAACTATATGATATTAAAAATGGTGGTTTTTATAGCTATAGTCAAGATAAAAATTGGAACAATCCCTATCCAGTAAAAACAACGTATGATAATGCACTACTTGCAAAACTCTATCTTCGTACTTATCAGATAACAGATAAAGAGATATATAAAGAAATTGCCTTTAAAACAATAGATTTTATGCTCTCTAATCTATCTCAATCAAATCTATTTTTTAGTAAAGAGTATAAAGGAGAAGAGATAGATAAGACTATTATAACTTCATGGAATAGTATGATGATTTCTACTCTCTTTATAGCATCTACCATAGATAAAAAATATCAAAAGAGTGCCATAGCCTCTTTAGATGCACTACTCTCTAAACTATATATCAATAATAGTCTATATCACTCTACTCAACTAGATAATAAAGCTTTTTTAGAAGACTATGCCTATTTAGGAGATACATTGGTCACAGCCTATCAATCTACACTTGAGCAATCCTATATAGTTCAAGCGACAGATTTTGCAAATAAAATAATAGAAAAATTCTATAAATATGGAAAATGGAACTTCTCTACAGGTCAATTCAATATTGAAGAGGAGATATTTGACTACAACTATCCATCATCTCTATCTGTTGCAGGTTCACTACTTATGAGTATCTCATCTCTAGTCGATACAAACTATAAAAAATTTGTCTTGAACACCCTAGAGATAAACTCCTATAATCTTATGAGACAACCTCTATCCTCCCCTACACTAACATCTCTTATGCTTAGATATTTAAACTCTTAAGGATAGTAATTATGAGATACACTACACTAATACCACTTACAGTAATTCTATTAAGTGGCTGTTTTTCTGAAAAAAAAGTAGTAAAAGATGAAAATAATAACACAACTACAACTACAACAAAGAGACCTGATAATGAGGTCTACCCCATAAAACTAAATAATAGACAAAAAATAGTCTATAAAAAAGTAGAAGAGTATCTAAATAGATTAAAGTCTCTTGATGTTGAGGGTACTATTTCTATGACCTATCCTAAATTTTTTACTGTATTTAATAAAAATACCTATAGAAGTCAACTCATGACTATGACAAACTCATCAAATATTGATATAATCGATTTTTCTGCAAAAATCACACAAATAGGTACAATAGATAAATTTAACAATGGAGAGTTTACAACTGTAGAGTATACCTCTACAATCAAAGTATACCTCAAAAATAGTCGTCTATACAATACACCACAAAGTATTAATACACTATATAGTATTTTAGTTCGTAAGTATGGAAGAGAGAATATTCATGTAGATACCACGACACGAGTAGTCACGATTATAAAACAAGAAAAATTACTAGCCATAAAAGAGAGTTCAAGAGATTGGAAGTTTATAGGGGACAATCAAACATATCGAAAAGTATACTATCCGAGGTTTCTTCCAATAGAAATTTTAAATAGAATATAAAAAGGCTTTTGACAGTCAAGTAATACATAGTATAATATATAAAATTATATAAAGGATTACTATGTATTCAATTTGGAGTATCAACACATATCCTTAGATTAAGGAATATATGGTATACTATTGTTAGTGGCTACATGTTCAAGAGACACTATAAACGACTGTGGAGAATCAATCATTAGATATTCTGTGAAGCAGTAATATTGTTAACTATTAACAACAATTTATGAACGGAGTGGTGCACCAGAGAGGATTTGAACCTCCACGCCGCGAAGCACGAGCCCCTCAAGCCCGCGTGTCTACCGTTCCACCACTGGTGCATATATTGATAACTTAAAGGCTTATCAAAACCTATACGAGGAATTAGAGTGGCATTATACCACTCTAAACTTATCTAGTTCTTAAACTGATGATTATCCAATGAATGGATTAGCATAAAGAGCAATAAGAGCAATAACAAGTGTATAGATAACTTGTGCTTCAATCATAGCAAGAGCAATAAACATAGTAGTCATCAATTTACCACCAAGACCTGGATTACGTGCAGTACCAGCAATAGTAGCAGCAGCAGTATGACCCATACCAATAGCTCCACCAAGAGCAGCAAGACCAAGACCAACACCAGCAGCAACTACTGAGTATGCTTTAATCATAGACGCTCCATCAGCGTCAGCAAATGCAACAGCACCAAGTGCCAAGAAAAGTAAGAAAAACTTTTTCATATTAATATCCTTAAGGTTAATAGGCTTTAAGTCCCCTTCGACTGTGTTCCAAAGTCCGTTCGGATAGCGTAAACATATCTATAACAAATATGCCAACAAGCAGATAAATCCAACCTGTTTCCCTACTTATCACTTCGTAATAACATCGCGATTATAACCAAGATAAGTTATAACTAATATTAAGATTTATAAAGATAAGTAGAGTAGAAAACAAGATAGTTAAATGTGTGAATATATCACACATCTCTATTTTAGATAAGCAGGAGTACAAAGCTCTACTTTTTTACCTTTTTGTTCCAATACAATAATATCAATTGCATCACCCACATTATAGATACCATCAAG
>JALSOO010000220.1 GCA_026986355.1 Campylobacteraceae bacterium
GAGAAATTGGCAAATGAGTTGGGGTTAAAGTTTTTAGCTCCAGATTTTAGACAAAAAAATGGAACTCAAGAACAAAATATAATTGCAAAAGAGGCAAGATTATATAGACAAAACTACTGTGGGTGCCTATATGGATTAATTCCTCAAAGAGAGCAACAAAATAGAATTTTAGATGAGTTATTCTCTCCAATATCAAAACAAATTCAACCAGCATCCATAGAGGATAGAGTTGCTATGTATGAAAAAAGAGAGGAGTTAGAAGAGTGTGGTATTGATTACAAAATTGTCAAAAGACGCTTTTTAAATTGGAGATTAAAGTATGCAATTGTAAAAGAGAAAAAAAAGAGAATAGATACCCATATTCTACCCTATTCTACTCTTAAAACAGGATACTCGAGAGGAAAAATAGAGTATGAGATTGATAATATATATTACTTTAGTAGAGATGAGATAAAATTTATAACATTAAGTTACTATAATACACTACTTAATAAGAGTTATAAAAGTGTAAAAGAGTTAATTTTCAATACTCCTAACTTTAATGAAGAGGTAGAGTTAAGAGGCAATTTGTCTTTAGATAGTTACGATTTATCGGCAATTATTGTTGTAGATAAAATACCAGAAGGTAAAGTTGAATTAAAGATTGATAGTAAGGTTTACGAAGATGTCCAAGAGGTGTTAATTACACTTTAATCAAGCTTTGGATATTATTATATACAAAAAATAAAGGTTTGCTTATGCTTTATAATGTTATGGAGATTCAAGAGATACTTCCACATAGATACCCTTTTCTTTTGGTAGATAGAGTTACAGATTTAAAAGCTGGAGAGATGATAGAGGGGTATAAAAATGTATCTATTTCTGAGCCAGTATTTCAGGGGCACTTTCCTGAGCATCCAATATATCCTGGAGTTATGATAATAGAGGGAATGGCTCAAGCTGGTGGGGTTTTGGCATTTAAGAGTATGGATGCAAAAGGTCAAGAGAATACAAAAGATAAAGTTGTATATTTTATGAGTATTGACAAAGCTAAATTTAGAGCACCTGTTGTTCCTGGTGATAAGCTTGTTTATAAGCTTAATGTTATTAAAAACAGAGGAAATGTTTGGCACTTAGATGGAAAAGCGTATGTAGATGACAAGCTTGTAACAGAAGCTGAATTAAAAGCAATGATTGTAGATAAATAATGGGAACTATTCATCCAACTGCCATAGTAGAAGATGGTGCTAAAATTGGTGAAAATGTATCAATAGGTGCATATAGCTATATCTCCAAAGATGTAACTATTGGAGATAACACGACTATTGGTTCACACACCTTAATAGAGGGTATAACAACTATTGGCAAAGAGAATCAAATATTTTCACATGCAGTTGTTGGCTCTATTCCTCAAGATTTAAAGTATAGTGGAGAGAGAGTAGAGTTAGTTATTGGAGACAATAACAAAATAAGAGAGTTTACACTTATTAACCCTGGGACTATAGGCGGTGGGAGTGTTACAAAAATTGGTAATGGTAATTTGCTAATGGGTTATGTGCATATAGCACACGATGTAATAGTGGGTAATAGATGTATTTTGGCAAATGGAGCTACCCTTGCAGGACATGTAGAGCTTGGAGATGGGGTTGTAATTGGTGGTTTAACTCCAATTCATCAATTTGTAAAGATTGGTGATTTGGCTATGGTTGCAGGTGCTAGTGCCTTGTCTCAAGATGTTCCACCATACTGCCTTGTAGAGGGTAATAGAGCAAAACTTAGAGGTTTAAATTTAACAGGATTAAGAAGAGCTATAGATAAAGATAATATAAATGAGCTAAAGAGAGCTTATAAAGAGATGTTTATCAAAGTAGAGCTTATGCAAAAGAGAGCAGATGAGTTAAAAGATAGTGAAAATATCTATATAAAAAATATGGCAAACTTTGTTTTAAATTCAAAAAGAGGTATAGCGATACCAAGGAGTAAAGATTAATGAAAAATTGTAGTTTTTGTGGAGCAAATGAGAGTGATACACTACCATTAGTAGCAGGGCAAAATGCCTATATTTGTAGTAACTGTGTAGTATCTGCATATAAGATACTATTTGGTGAAGAGGGAAGCTCTTATGAAGAGATGGAAGAGGAGTTAAAAGAGCTAACACCAAAAGAGTTAAAATCGTTTTTAGATAATTATGTAATTGGACAAAATGATGCAAAAAAGACTCTAAGTGTTGCTGTTTATAACCACTATAAAAGAATTTTAAAAGGTAGAGATATAGATGAAGATACTGAAATTTCTAAATCTAATATTCTTTTAGTTGGTCCAACAGGTAGTGGAAAGACTCTTTTGGCTCAATCTATTGCTAAATTTTTAGATGTGCCTATTGCAATTGCAGATGCTACAAATTTAACTGAGGCTGGTTATGTAGGGGAAGATGTAGAGAATATTTTAACAAAACTTCTTCAAGCGGCAGATGGAGAGATTGAAAGAGCAGAAAAGGGTATAGTATTTATTGATGAGATAGATAAAATTGCAAGAGCTGGAGAGAATAGGTCAATAACTAGAGATGTTTCTGGAGAAGGAGTTCAACAAGCTCTATTAAAAATAATAGAAGGCTCTATTGTTAATATTCCACCAAAGGGTGGCAGAAAGCATCCTAATCAAGAGTTTATACAAATTGATACTTCAAATATACTATTTATTTGTGGTGGAGCATTTGATGGATTAGAAGAGATTATAGAGCGTCGTGTAGGTGGCAACACACTTGGATTTGGACATAAAAAGAGAACAAAAGAGGATAATGAGAATATATTATCACTTTTAGAGCCTGATGATTTGGTATCTTTTGGTTTGATACCTGAGCTTATAGGAAGGCTACATGTTATTACCACACTAAATCAAATATCTGTAGATGATATGGTTAGAATATTAACAGAGCCAAAAAACTCTTTGG
Organism: Campylobacteraceae bacterium; assembly: GCA_026986355.1. Classification (GTDB taxonomy): domain Bacteria; phylum Campylobacterota; class Campylobacteria; order Campylobacterales; family Sulfurovaceae; genus UBA1140. The sequence goes on from JALSOO010000220.1 coordinate 2,930, forward strand.
TTAAGCAGTATCAGGCACTATTTGAACTTGATAGTGTTAAATTATCATTTGAGAGCTCTGCTTTAAAAGCTATTGCTCAAAAAGCATTAGATAGAAAAACAGGGGCTAGGGGATTAAGATCTATTTTAGAAGAGATTTTACTAGATATTATGTATCAACTACCCGATTTACAAGGTTATGAAGTTATAATTACAGAAGATGTTATAGTTAGTAAAGCTGAACCTTTACTACTAAAAGATAAAAAAAGCGCGTAGGGGGATAGATAGTGGCATTTTTTAAGAATTTATTTGGTTTTTTATCACAAGATTTAGCAATAGATTTAGGAACAGCAAATACCTTGGTTTTAGTTAAAAATAAAGGTATAGTTATAAATGAGCCTTCGGTAGTTGCAGTTAAAACAAACAAAATGGGTCAAGAGGAGATTTTAGCAGTTGGTCAAGAGGCTAAAGATATGGTTGGTAAGACTCCTGGTTCAATAAAAGCTATTAGACCTATGAGAGATGGAGTTATAGCAGATTTTAATACTACTGAGATGATGATAGAGTATTTTATCAAAAAGGTTAATGGGGGTAGCTTTTTATCATCTCCAAGAATTGTTATTTGTGTTCCATATGGTTTAACCCAAGTAGAGAGAAAGGCTGTTAGAGAGTCTGCACTAAATGCAGGAGCAAGAAGCGTATATTTAATAGAAGAACCAATGGCAGCGGCTATGGGTGCGGGACTACCTATTAAAGAGCCAAATGGTAACTTGGTTGTAGATATTGGTGGTGGAACTACAGAGATTGGAGTAACTTCTCTTGGAGGTTTGGTTATAAGTAAATCTATAAGAGTTGCAGGAGATAAACTAGATTTAGCCATTATGGATTATGTTAAAAAGAACTTTAACCTTTTAATTGGAGATAGAGTTGCTGAAAATTTAAAAATTGAGATAGGAACAGCTATAAAATTAGATGAACCTTTAACATATATAGTTAAAGGTAGAGACCAAGTAGATGGAACTTTAACTTCTATAGAGATAACAAGTGAACATATTAGAGAGGCTATAACTGACCCACTTTCAAAAATTTCTGACGCTCTAAAGAGTGTTTTAGAGCAGACTCCTCCAGAGTTAGCAGGTGATATTGTTGAAAATGGTATAGTTTTAACTGGGGGTGGCTCTTTAATTAAAGGTTTAGATAAATATCTATCAGATGAAGTTAAACTTCCAGTATATATAGCAGAAGAGCCTCTTTTGGCAGTAGCAAAAGGGACTGGTCAAGCACTTGAGCAAATAGACATACTGCAACAGACTAATTACGAAGATTAAATAGTATATGAAAAGAAGAGGAATTATACTTCTTATCTTTCTAGTTATAGCTTTTATAGTTTCTGCTAGATATAATGGTGCTATAAGAAGCCTCTTTTTAGATTTTATCAACCCTATAAAATCACTATATTTAAATATTACAAATCTAAGCGATAGTTACATACAACAACAAAAGAGTATTGTTAAATTAAAAGAGGAGAATGCCAAATTAAATAAGCTTTTAATAGAGCAATCAAATTATATTGACCAGTTTGGAAAGATATATAGACTTTTACCTTCATTAGCTAAAAAACCTTACAGAAGTATATATCTAGTTGATACAATATCTTATATCAAATTGAATAGATTAAATGAGTTGATGCTAACTTATCCTAAAAATATTAAATTAAAAAGTGATAAACTCTATGGTTTAATGCAAAATGATGTTGCATCTGGAGTTGCTAGAGAGATTGATGGAAAGTTATATGGATATCTTCTATCTCATCCTAAATGCACATTTAGTGTTACAATAGGTGATTCTTACGCTAGTGGAATAGCTCAAGGTAACGATAATAACGGTATGATTGTAAAGTATATTCCTAGATGGTCAAATATTAAAATTGGAGATGAAGTAAAAACGAGTGGATTAGATAATATATTTTTTCCAAATACTCCAGTTGGAAAAGTTACAGATATAAAGGTGTTAGATAGATATAAATTAGCAACTATAGAGATTAGTGCAAATTTAGCAAAACCCTCTATCTTTTTTTTGATATCTGATGCAACACCATACTTAACAACTAGTTATGTTCCTAAAACATCTTTTCCAAATAAAGTCTATCCCTTTGTTCCAGTAGAAAAGGGTAGTGATAATCAAGATATATATCAGACAAAAGAGAACATAGTTGAACCACAAGAGGTTGATGAAGATAAATATCTTGAATTTTTAAATAAAAACTTAATTTTAAATAAACCATTTGAGTTTGAAGAAAATAGTAGTAATAATTAGGGTTTAACCCAATTTAAGTATAATACTAACTTAAAAAAAGGGGCTTATTATATGCCAAAACGCTCTGATATAAAAACAATACTTCTTATTGGCTCTGGACCAATCGTTATAGGTCAAGCGTGTGAATTTGACTACTCTGGAACACAAGCTGCTAAAACACTAAAAGAACTTGGATATAGAGTTGTTTTAATAAACTCTAACCCAGCAACAATTATGACCGATCCTGAATTTGCAGATAGAACATATATTGAACCTATTGAAGAGGAGATAATTGCTAAAATTATAGAACAAGAGAGTGTTGATGCAATTTTACCGACAATGGGTGGGCAAACTGCATTAAATGTTGCTATGAGTATGCACGAAAAGGGTATGCTAAAGGGTGTAGAGTTTTTAGGTGCAAACCCAGAAGCTATAAAAAAAGGTGAAGATAGACAAGCATTTAAAGAGGCTATGATTAAAATTGGTATGGATTTACCAATATCTCAATATGCATACAGTATGGAAGAGGCGCTAGATGCTGCCAAAACAATAGGGTTTCCTTTAATCATAAGAGCTTCATATACACTTGCTGGTGGAGGAAGTGGGGTTGCCTATAATATAGATGAATTTAAAGAGATTGTTGAAGGTGGTTTAGAGGCTAGTCCTATTAGTGAAATACTAATAGAGGAGTCTTTGCTTGGTTGGAAAGAGTATGAGATGGAGGTTATTCGAGATAAAGAGGATAACTGTATTATTGTATGCTCTATTGAAAACTTAGACCCTATGGGTGTTCATACAGGTGACTCTATCACAATAGCTCCTGCACTCACCTTAACGGATAAAGAGTATCAAAGAATGAGAGATGCCTCGTTTAAGATTTTAAGAGAGATTGGTGTAGATACTGGTGGAAGTAATGTTCAATTCTCTATAAATCCAAAAACAGGTAGAATGATTGTTATAGAGATGAACCCTAGAGTTAGCCGCTCATCTGCACTTGCAAGTAAAGCAACAGGTTATCCAATAGCAAAAGTTGCCACACTTTTAGCAGTTGGATATTCGTTAGATGAGATTACAAATGATATTACAGGAACTCCAGCAGCTTTTGAGCCAGTAATTGATTATATTGTAACAAAAATTCCTAGATTTACTTTTGAGAAATTTCCACAAGCAAACTCAACTTTAACAACGGCTATGAAGAGTGTTGGTGAGGTTATGAGTATTGGTAGAACATTTAAAGAGTCTTTTCAAAAAGCTTTAGTTTCACTAGAGACCGGCTTAATTGGCTTTAACCATATTGAGTGTGATGAAGATAAGTTAAACCATGAAATTCGTCGCCCTAACGAAAATAGAATTCTGTATCTGATGGAGGGGTTTAGAAGAGGCAAAAGTGTAGAAGAGATATTTGAATTATCTAAAATAGACCCGTGGTTTCTATATCAATTTGAAGAGTTGGCAAATAGAGAAAAAGAGATAACACTAGATGCTCTAAACAACCCTACTCTACTTCGTAAAATTAAAAGCGAAGGCTTTAGCGATGCGATGATTGCTAAGATTATAAATAGAGAAGAGAAGACTTCACTAAGTGAAAATGATATTTATAATACAAGAGTTAAAGCTGGTATTATACAGCACTTTAATGAGGTAGATACCTGCGCGGCAGAGTTTAAGGCATTAACACCTTATCTATACTCTAGCACAAGTATATCATCAACACTGCAGCAAAGCAATCCAGCTTTAAGTAAAGATAAGAAAGTGTTGGTAATTGGTGGTGGACCAAATAGAATTGGACAAGGTATTGAATTTGACTACTGTTGTGTTCACGCTGCATTTAGTTTGCAAGATATGGGTATTAAATCTATAATGTATAACTGTAATCCAGAGACAGTTTCAACAGATTATGATACAAGTGATATTCTATATTTTGAACCTATAGATTTTGAGCATGTAAGAAATGTAATAGAACAAGAGAATCCAGATGGTATTATTGTTCATTTTGGGGGACAAACTCCTCTTAAACTGGCAAAAAAACTTACAGAGATTGGTGCTAAAATAATAGGAACTCCTGCTAAAGTTATAGATATGGCAGAAGATAGAGAGAAGTTCTCTAAATTTATAAAAGAGTTAGGTTTAATACAACCAGAAAACGGAACAGCATTTACAAAAGAAGAAGCACTGATAATTGCTAATAGAATTGGATACCCCGTTCTTGTTCGCCCTAGTTTTGTTCTTGGTGGAAGGGCTATGAGAACAGTATATAGCGATAGTGAATTA
>JALSOO010000221.1 GCA_026986355.1 Campylobacteraceae bacterium
AAAGAGCATCAAATTTTTAGATATATTTTAAAAAATAAAACACACTAATCCTAAAAATCCTATTTTTTATATATACAATTAAAAAAAAATAGGAGATAGTTATGAAAGTAGCGTGTTTAGGTCCAAAAGGTAGTTTTACAAGTGGTGTTGTTAGTCAACTTTTTCCCAATGGTGATATTTCGTATATGTCAACCTATAGAGGGTGTCAAGCTTTAAAAAATCAAGAGGTATCTTTTGCTGTTTATCCTTTAGAAAACAATTTAGGGGGTTTTGTGTTTGATACCTTAAAAAGCATCTATTCTACTTCTAAAATATCTATTGCTAAAATTGAAACCGTAAAGATAGAACAGAATTTAATCGGTAATGTATCTAATATAGAAGAGATAAAAGAGATACATTCACACCCACAAGCAATAGCACAATGTCAAAATGCAATTCGTAATATAGAGAGTAAAATCGGTAGAGAGATTAAAATTGTTAAAGTGGGTAGCACAAGTGAAGCGATTATCGAAGCCTCAAAAGAGAAAGATATTGTAGCCATTGGTTCAAAAGAGGGAGCTAAGCTCTATGGAGTGCCTATTATCAAAGAGAGTTTTCAAGACAAAAGCATAAATGAGACCCGTTTTGCTGTTTTTAAAATTGGTAGTCCTACTCAAAATCTCGATAACTATAAGACAATGTTTCTCATAGAGATAGATAGTCTCACAGAGGGATTATCTCAAATTATTAACCTTGTAGATAGTCTCTCTATTGATATCTCATCACTCTCTCACTACCCTATCTCAAACAAAAAGAGTCTATGGAGATATGCTTTTTTCCTTGAAGTTGAAGGAAATATCTTAAGTAAGCCTATTAAAATATTACATAAGGTTCTAACGAAAAAGAGATTATACTCTCAAAGTAGAAAAGCTAGATTAATCGGTTCATACTATTGTCACTAAAAAGGGGAATACAATGCAAACAGAAACCTACAAATACCAAGCCTTCATTAGCTACTCACACAGAGACAAAGATTTTGCCAAGTGGTTACACAAACGCATAGAGAACTATAAAATTCCAAAGAGTCTAAGGGAGAAATATCCAAACTTACCCAAAGATTTAAAACGCTCTATTTTTAGAGATGAAGAGGAGTTGCCTACAGCATCGGTTTTAGGTGACCATCTAAAGTATGCACTAGAACACTCTAAAAAGCTCATTGTTATCTGTTCACCTCATTCAGTAGCCTCTCTATGGGTAAACGAAGAGATACGCTACTTCAAAGAGCTTCACGGAGAGCATTCTGTTTTAGCCATCATTAAAAGTGGTGAGCCAAATGCTTCAAGCAATCCCAATTTTGATGATGCTTTAGAGGCTTTTCCTCTCTCTTTACGCTATGAGGTTGGAGTAGATGGAGCATTAACTACCAAAGAGAGTGAACCTTTGGCAGGAGATGCACGAAAAGGAGCAGACAAAGAGATGGCTCTTATGAAACTTATTGCAGGAGTTTTGGGGGTTGATTTTGCTGATTTATGGGAGAGAGAGAAAAGAGAGGCTAAAAAACGCAATATGATTAGAGGAGCGATTGGTGCTACCATTGTAGCACTTGGACTCTATTTTGCGACAAATAGCACAGCCAATAGTACCAACATAGAGT
>JALSOO010000222.1 GCA_026986355.1 Campylobacteraceae bacterium
CCCTACTGCTTCTCGAACTATAGCCATCTTCTTATCGGCTATTGCTCTCATTTTTTTAGCTCCATCACTTAAAATATCTCTAACTAAATCAGGATTTTTTAGATACTCCTCTCGCTTCTCTCTTGCCTCTGCAAACTCTTCCCATATAAGCTCTTTTAGATATTTTTTTAGATGTCCGTATCCCTCTTTACCACTTTTATATCGAGATTGAAGTTCTATTTTGCGATTATCATCTAAAAATAGTGAAGCGATATTATAGATATTACACCCATCATACTCCAAAGGCTCTCCTAATGGTGTAGAAGAGCTAACAATTTTATTACATCTTTTTTGTAATTTCTTCTCTGTCTCCATAAAAATATCAATAGCATTATCATAACTTTTTGACATTTTTTGACCATCAATTCCTGGAATTGTAGCTACCTCTTCATTTACTACATGCTCTGGTAAAGTAAAAATATCTCCATATTCATTGTTACATTTTGTAGCAATATCACGAGTCATCTCTACATGTTGTATTTGGTCTTTTCCTACAGGCACTTTTTGGGTATCTAATAGTAAAATGTCAGCAGACATTAAGACTGGATAGGAGAAAAGGGCATGATTTGCACCGATTCCCTTTGCTACTTTGTCTTTATAGGAGTGACCTCTCTCTAGTAGTCCCATAGGGGTAAATTTGGAGAGAATCCAGTAGAGTTCCAACACTTGTGGTACATCGCTTTGTATCCAAAATGTAGTTTTGTTAGGGTCAATTCCTAGCGATAGATAGTCAACTGCTGCATCAAATGTCAACTGTTTTAGTAGTTTTGCATCTTTTGATGTAGTCAAAGAGTGATAGTTAGCAATAAATGTAAAGAGTTCCTCTTTTTCTTGGAGTTCTATCATTGGTTTCATAGCACCAAAATAGTTCCCAATATGAAGTTTTCCCGAGGCTTGGATTCCTGTTAATACACGCATGTAAATCCTTGGTTAAATTATAGCAGAAGTATAGCAGAAATGATTTTATTCTTCTTGATATAAAAGATTAAATAGTCTAATTTATATTGTTTTTTACTATTGTGTAGTATTATAACACAAAGGATTCTATTATGAAGAAAATTATAACTATTTTTATAATCTTGCCTCTATTTTTATCTGCTGGATTTGATATGTCTAAAGTAAATTTGGTATTATCTAGTATAAAGTCAGCAAAAGCTCCCTCTTCTCATTTAAAATTTTATAACAATAACAGAATTTTAAATTTAAATAAAGAGTTGAATTTTACATCATCAAAGTTTGCAGATATTATACTTTTCCCTAAACGAAAAAATATTAAAAAACCATTAATTGTCGACTCATATAAGGCATTAAAGAGATATAAAAACAGTATTGGGGCTATATATATCAAAAAAGGTCGTACACAGATAGTCTTTGTCAAAGAACGCTTGGAAAAAAATGGTCTTAAATTAAAAAAAATAGCTAATAAATATTTAATTAAAGAGTGTACATTACAAGCTATCTGTTTACTGTTAAAATGATAGTTTATATAAAGCTCACAATTAAGCACATTCTTATGCTATTATGACAAAAATCATAATCTAAGCTTAGGAAAATTATCATGTATAATAAATTTATTTTTTTTCGTAATAATAAAATTTATTATTATTTGATAGGAGCTTATATACTATTAATAGTATTAGGAGCTTATTTTTATAAAAATATGGGAAATTATGAAGAGAGACTCAAAAATCTACTCTTAAGTCAAACTATCTCTTCTATAGATAATGCTTCCAATAATATTATCAATCGTATGCTTACAAAGTATCCTGATTTTGTTACTCAAAACTTTAATAGTTCTAAAATAAGAAGAGCAAATGAGTATAAAATTTCTGATTTATTGAGTGATGATATATCCTCTGTCTATATCTTATATATTAATGATGGAAAACTTTTTTATCTTTTAGATGCATCACCAAAAGAGAGAGGAGAGCTAGGAGAGCGTTTTGAACCTGTTCAAAAAAAGGCTTTTGTAGAGGCTAAAAAGAGTAGAGAGACAAAAATATTTATTCAACCAACAATTAATGAGTTGGGGTTTACATTAGTCAAGCCAATATTTCAAAATAGTAAGATTATAGGATTTTTAGTATTAGATTATAAAGAGGGAAGTCTTGCTACACTATCATCACTATTAAATGTGAGTGTAGAAAACTTAATATATGCGATATTAGTTAGTCTATTTATACTCTTTATCTTAATCTCATATATGATTCGTACTCAATATATAAAATATACTATGTATGTTAATCCTCTAACAAATACATTAAATAGGGTCTATCTAACAGATAACTATGAGAAAATAGATTTTAAATCTTACTATATTGCTTTGGCTGATGTGGATTTTTTTAAACGAGTAAATACTCTATATGGACATAAAAATGGAGATAAGATATTAATCTCTCTTATTAACAGAATCAATATTTTATTTAGAACGGAGGATATGCTAATTCAATATGGTGGAGAGGAGTTTCTACTCTTTATCCATAAAAAAGGAATGGAAGAGGATGGTTTTAGAAATCTTTTAGAGAATATTCGTGTATTAATCGAATCTACAAATTTTAGCATTAAATATGATAGGTTTTCTATAACAATATCTATTGGTGCATTACTCCAAACTGAATTGGAAAAATCTCTACAAGAGGTTATATATAAAACAGATAGAGCTTTGTATAAATCTAAACATAATGGGCGAAATTGCGTTAGTTATTTTGACCTATCTCAACCAGAACGTCTATATAGAGAGCAGTTGAAAGAGATGATAGAGTCCGATAAATTGGTCTGCTATTATCAACCTATTAAGCGATTAGATGATTCAAGTTTGCATCATTATGAAGCTCTTCTTAGGATTGAAGATGGAGATAATCTTATTTTTCCAGATAAGATTTTACCTGCATTAGAAGACTCCTATTTATATAGCTATTTAACCAAAAGAGTTATTGAATACAATATAAAAATCTTACAAAAGGACTCTTTTATTAGAATTTCCATTAATCTATCAGCTGATGATTTAGTCAATGACTCTATTCTCTCTCTTTTATCTAAACATTCAGATTTATCTAATCGTATCTATATTGAGATTTTAGAGACAAAAAGTATTGATTATATACGTGTAGAGGAGTCTATACAGAGGCTTAAGCTTCTTGGATTTAAGATATGTATTGATGATTTTGGTTCAGGTTATTCCAATTTAACTCATCTATTAAATCTATCCATTGACTATCTAAAATTAGATGGTAGTATTATCAGAGAGATTCTTCATGATAGACGTGCCTATAGTATTGTCAAGACATTTGCACTTTTTTCCAAAGAGAACAATATTGATATAATTGCAGAATTTGTTGAAAATCAAGAGATAGTAGATGTTTTAAAGGGTTTTGGAATTGAGTTTGGACAAGGTTGGTACTTTGAAAAAGCACTACCTTATCATCAACTAGAACATCTTAAAAGTTAATCATCATCTACTCTCTGCCCACGTTTTCTAGGGCTTAAATCAATTGGTACACCTACTAAATCAAATTTTTCTCTAAATATATTCATGAGGTATCGTTGATAAGAGAAGTGCAAATCATGAGGTCGGTTAACAATAATAGCAATTTTAGGAGGCTTTGTCTCATATTGTGTTGCAAATTTAATATTGACAGATGCTCCATTGTGGCTTGGTGTATGGTGCCTTTTGATAGCATATTTCAAGACTTCATTGAGTTTTGCTGTAGGAATACGCTGTTTATATCGTCCATAAATATCAATAATATCATCTAATATCTTATGTACTCGCAATCCTGTTTTTGCAGATATAGTAATGAGTGGGGCATAGTGTAAAAATTTTAACTCATCACGAATATCTTCAACGGCTTTGGTATAGGTCTCTTCACTATCTCCATGAATATCCCACTTATTTAAGACAATCATACAGCCTAACTTATGTTTTTCAATTAGGTTTGCAATTCTCTCATCTAACTCCAATACACCCACAGTTGCATCAATAACAAGCAGAGCAATATCAGCCTTTTCAAGCATCGCTTCTGTTCGTTCAAAGGCAAATTTTTCAATACCTAAAATCTTTCCACGTTTCCGTATCCCTGCTGTATCGACAAAGGTTATTTTATGCTCCTTATACTCTAACACTTCATCAATTGGGTCGATAGTCGTTCCTGCGACAGGAGAGACAACAGCACGTTCTTCATTTAAGAGTGCATTTAAAAGAGAGCTTTTACCTGTATTGACACGACCAATAATTGCTACTTTTAGCTCATTATCTTCATCTTCTTCATCATCAATCTGTACCATCTCTACAATCTCTTCAAAGCTTAGTTCTGTATCGTCTATAACTTCTAATCTCTCTTCCTCATAACGTTCTGGAATATACTCTTCTAACCAAGCATAAAAATCGTTCATATAACGGTTATGACTTACAGACATAGGAAATGTTCTATCTGCTCCAAACTCCAAAAAATCCCAATAACGTAGAGACTCATCTTTGTCATTGTCAATCTTATTTACCACTAGAGCAATAGGTTTATTGAGTTCTTGTAGAGTATAAAAGAGTTCTCTATCCTCTTCTTGAGGGATATTTTTCCCATCAACAATATAGATAATAATATCAGCCTCTTCTGATGCACGAAGTGACATCTTTTTGACGGTACTAAACATCTCGGTAGAGTCATCTATCCCACCTGTATCTATAACCTCAAAATCTCTATTACCCGATATGGTAACAACTCTCTTTTTTATATCACGAGTTGTTCCTACGACATCAGATGTAATTGCATCTCTCTGCCTAGCAAGTCTATTAAATAGGGAACTTTTCCCTACATTTGGTCGCCCAAGTATGGCTACTTTTTTAAGTTTTGTCATATATTCATTCTTTTATAATTTTATTAATTAAATAATACTTTTTTGGAATCAAGTTATTCTTAGTGTAATAATAACACATTTAATACACATAAAGATGATTAAATTCTTTTTTTATTATCATAAAGGATTATTATGAAAAAAATGATATTTATTTTTGCAGTTCTATTGTCAACTCTTTTAAGTGCTGAAGTAATAAAAGCAGATTATAGAGTAGAGTTTGGGATTATCGGAAAAATCGGTATTGCTAATGCTGTTTTGACAAGAGATGAAGACTCTTATGTTATAGATGTTGAGTTAAAAGCTACAGGAATAGCCAAGAGACTCTCTGGAGATAGAAAAGAGCATCATATATCTAAAGGTCATATAGAAAATGGCTTAATGGTAAGTGATTTGTATCAAGTGATTAAATCTCATGGTTCTAAACTAGAGAATAAGGTTTATAGAATAAATCATACTACCAAAACAGTTACAAAAGAGTATAAGCGTTGGAAAAATGGTAAATTGGTCAAAGATACCAATAAAACTATGGATTACTACTCCAAAGATGACCTATTGACACTCTATTTTAATCTTGATAAAAAAATCTTAGATAAAAAGATGCCTAAATCCTATACCTTTAAAGCTGTTGGAGCAGAGAAACAGAAAGGTAGAGTAGATGTGGTTATTCCAAACAAGAGTGAATTAAAAGATTATAAAGAGTATGTAGGTAAAAATAGAGATGGAAGTTGGTACGCTAGAGCAGTTATTCATCAACATATCTTCTCTAGCGAGAATGGAGAGTTGATGTTACGTATTGGTCGTGACGGAATTACTCAAAAAGCAGTATTAAAAGATTTAATCTTTTTTGGAGATATTAGAGCAGAGAAGATTTAACTTCTCTACTTCTATCTTTTTGGTAGATGTTTAAAACAGTTTAGACATCTACTACTCTCTTTTTTGATAATAATCTTTCTTTTTGTCTCTGCAAATTGTGGTCTGTAGTGTTTGACCAATTTTCTTAACTTTTTATAGTTATTTCCTTTTAATTTAACTTGTTTAGATACTTTTTTTCTCTTGACATATCTAGCAGGATTGATTGCTCTACCATTTTTATAGAGTCCAAAATGTAGGTGTGGGCCAGTACTTCTACCTGATGTACCTACATAACCGATAACTCTACCTTGATGGACATAAGAGCCGACATGTAGACCTTTTGCAAAACGACTCATATGTGCATATAGTGTTACTACACCATTTTTATGTCGTATCTTGATAACTCTACCATATCCACCTTTCCAGCCTCTATAGATAATAGTTCCTGATGATGATGCTATAATTTTACTTCCATATCTAGCTGCATAGTCTATCCCTAGATGGGCTCTATAACGGTGTAGTATAGGGTGATAACGGCGTTGTGTAAATCCACTTGATATTCTTTTCATATTTATAATAGGACGTATAAATCCTGATTTATTATAGACAAAAGTACGATGGTACTGTTTTCCTGCTGAGTCATAATATTTATCTTTGAATAAGAATCCATAAAATGGTTTACCTCGTACTTCGATAAGACAAGCTTCAATTTGTGGGTTTGAGTAGGCTTTATTGTGTCTATACTTTTGTGTATAGAAGATAATAATTCTATCTCCTTTTCTCATTTTATGAAAAGGTATAGCTTTGGAGTAGACAGCTTCTAACTCTTTCCCAAAATACCAACTTTTTGTTGCATAGTATAAATCCTTTTTAAATCCATACTTTTTACGAATAGAGATAGTTTTCTCTATTAGTTTATAGGGAATAGGGATATATTTAGCTACAAAACCCTTTTTTGTCCTTTTGATGTTTAACATGAGTTCATCAGAGATAGGAATATCAATTCTTTTTATGCGTTTATGCTCTTTGATAACCGTGTAGCTTTGACCTACTTTTATCTCTTGGATAAGCTCTCTATCCTCTCTATCCATATTGTAATAAATCTTTTGAGGAATATGGTATCGTTTAAGTAGTCCTAGAAAGGTTAATTTCTTCTCCCATCTATACTCTTTGGCATTCAAAGATTGTATAGATAGAGAAAACAAAATTATGATTAAAATCGTAAGCTTTTTTGTCATTTATCTTCTTCTCGTAAATAATTTTCTTTATTTTAACCGAAATATTCTTATTTACACGAGGTTTCTTTAACTGTTATGTTAATATTCTAAAAAAAGAAGGAGATTACTCTTTGAAAAAATATCTATTGAGCATAGACCGAGGAGTGCTTTTTATGTTGTTAGCCTCCCTCTCTTTTGCTGTTATGGGGGGATTTGCCAAGACAGTTTCAGAGGTTTTACCTCCTGTAGAAGTTACATTTTTTAGAAATGTATTTGGTGTGGCTCTTGTTGGTTTTGCTATCTATAAATCTCCATTGAAACAGATAGGAGGGCGACCACTTCTTCTGCTCTTTCGTGGAGCTATGGGATTTACAGCTCTTTTAGCCTATTTTTATATTATTGCATATATACCTCTAGGAGAGGCTGTAACCTACAATAAAAC
>JALSOO010000223.1 GCA_026986355.1 Campylobacteraceae bacterium
AGTGTAAACAATAGAGCTGTGATAAGTATAAGTCTGGTTTGGGTCATAGGATAGATAACTCCTTTTAAGAAATTATACATATTTAAATCTTTAAAAGAGAAACCAACTCTTCTCCATTAAATTTACTGCTCTCCTCTTCTGTACCTTGATAGATTCCTGCTTGTAGTGATTTTTTCTTCTCTTGTAGTTTTATTATCTGCTCTTCAATGCTATTTTCGACAATGAGTTTATAGACAAATACAGCCTTGTCTTGACCTATCCTATATGCTCTATCGGTAGCTTGATTCTCTACAGCAGGATTCCACCATGGGTCATAATGGATTACAGTATCGGCTTCTACTAGATTGAGTCCCACTCCCCCTGCTTTTAGACTTATTAAAAATATCTCTGCATTGCCCTTTGTGAACTTATCTATTGCCTCTTCTCGTTTTCTAGTACTTCCTGTTAGTTTGGTATACTTTATCTTCTTCTTTTTAATCTCTTTTTCTAAAATAGAGAGCATTGAGGTAAATTGAGAAAAGACTAACACTTTTCGTTTCTCCTCATGAAGTGTATCTATAAGCTCTAAAAACATCTCTAATTTAGCTGAATCTTTTACTTTTTTGGCATCATCTAATTTTAAAATAGATGGGTCACAACAGACTTGACGAAGTTTTAATAGTGCATCTAAAATAGTAATATGGCTACGAGAAAGACCTTTTCCTTTGATAGCTTCTCTCACTTTCTTCTCCATAGTTATACGGATACTCTCATAGAGTTTTGCCTGTTTTGTACCAAAAGTTGCTCGTTTGATTATCTCTGTCTTTTTAGGTAACTCTAGCACAACCTCCTCTTTGGTACGTCGTAATATAAAGGGAGCTATCTTTTTATTTAGAAGTGAGCGTAACTTCATATTTTGCTCTTTTTCTATAGGATTTTGATATATAGTTTTAAATGTATTCAAGTTATCCAAAAAGCCATTCATTAGAAAATCAAAAATAGACCACAACTCTCCTAAGTGGTTTTCAATAGGTGTTCCACTTAAAGCTAATCTATTTTCAGCTTTAAATGATTTGATAGCAACAGCCATTTTTGTTTTTGGATTTTTTATCTTTTGAGCCTCATCTAAAATAATATATTTAAATCTCTTATCTTGATACTTCTCTTCATCTCGTTGTGCTAATTGATAGGTTGTCAAGATAACATCATACTTCTCTATCTCTTTAAACTTTTTGGCTCTATCTACCCCATAGAGTTCAATGTAGGTAATCTCTGGTGTAAACTTATGAATCTCATTTTTCCAGTTTCCAATAAGAGATGTTGGCATTATAATTAATGATGGTTTATTAAGCTCTTTTCTCTCTTTTAAAATCTGTAAAAAGGCTAATGTTTGGATAGTCTTTCCCAACCCCATATCATCTGCTAATATACCTCCAAATGAGAATTGATGTAAAAAGTTTAACCAATTGAGTCCAAACTGTTGATACTCTCTTAACTCTGCTTGTAGATTTGTAGATGGAGGTGTCTCTTCTATACCTTTAAAATCTTTTAATTTTTGTGAAAGCTCCTGTAGCTCTTTTAATCCTTTCCATCGAATATCTGCTTTAGTATCAAAATCTAAAAGATGAGCATCAAAA
>JALSOO010000224.1 GCA_026986355.1 Campylobacteraceae bacterium
GTGTAAAGGTAAAGTGATGCTTTAAAGTAGCTTGTCCCCTTTAATTCGTTTTTTGAAATTTGAAATCTCTTATAAACTCTAAAATGGAAGATATATTTTATCTATTAACTCTTGATATTCACTCATGGGATTGCTATCAATAGTAATACCTCCTCCACTTTTATAGTAGAGTTGGTTTTTCTCTTTTTCGATAAAACGTATCATAACAGCCGAGTATAAATCTGCTCCATCAAAGATACCAAAGACTCCTGTATAAAAGCCTCTATCATAATTCTCTATATTAGAGATAATATCTACTGTACTCTTTTTGGGCGTTCCTGTAATCGACCCAGCAGGTAGTAGTTGAGATAGAATCTCTCCTAGATTATCTTTCCAAGTAGTAGGAAGTGTGGCTTTTATCTCTGAACTAACTTGAAGTAACTCTTTTGTACCTGCTTTGATTTTATCAATATATCTAAATTTGGTTACCTTAATATCTCTTGCTACTCTCCCTAAATCATTACGCATCAAATCGACAATCATTACATGCTCTGCCATCTCTTTTTGGTTGGAGAGTATAATCTCTTTTGCATTGGGTATTGATGCTTCTATTGTTCCTTTCATCGGATAGGTATAGATAGTGTTACCCTTTATCTCTATAAACTTTTCAGGAGAGAAACAGATAAATTTATCTTTAAAATAGAGTTTATATTTAGCACGTGCATAGGTAAAAATCTCTTTTAGAGATAAATCTGATTGGATAGCTGTTCTAAAAGTTAAATTTAGTAGATATGTATTACCACAACGTATCTCCTCTAATACTCTCTCTAATGACTTTTGATACTTTTGAAAACTAATAGGACTTTTATGTAGATAGTAGCTTTTATCTATCCTTTTTTTTTGATAGTTTCTATTGTTACCTATTTTAAAGAGAATATCCTTATCTAATCTATTTAGTGGTTGTGCAAATATTTTAGATAAATCATAAGAGAGTACAAAGAGAAAAGGCTCTCTCTGTTGTGCTAGTTTGGAGATTTTTTCCATTAATTATCAAGAAGTAGAGCTTTGAGTATTGCCATGCGTACAAAAACACCATTTTTTACTTGGGTTAAGACTTTACATCTTGGGTCATCTAACATCTCATCAGATATATCTATATTTCTCATAACAGGACCGGGGTGTAGAAGTAGTATATCTCTATCTCCCATTCTCTCTTGCGTTATACAATACTCTTTTGCATACTCTTTATAATCTTCAAAAATAGGGGCTTTGTGTCTCTCTAGTTGAGCTCTTAGACTCATAATAATATCAACACTATCAATAACCTCATCAAGATGTTCATATTTTGGTAAATCATTATCTGGCATAAAAGGTTTTGGTGCAACTAACACAACATTCATTCCCATTCGTGTAAATAGACGAATACCAGAAGAGGCAACACGAGAGCTAACTATATCTCCCACAATAACGATAGTTTTACCCTCCAAACTATCAGTTTGAAAGTGTTCTAACATGGTAAAGTAATCAAGTAGTGCTTGGGTTGGGTGTGCATAGTTACCTGCTCCTGCATTGATAACTGTTGTTAACTCTTTGTTGGCTAATTTTTGAGGTGTATTGTTATACTCATGACGTATAATAACCCCATCAGGCTCCATAGCACATAGATTAGCAAAAGTATCTTCTAAACTCTCCCCTTTTAATGTAGAACTCTTTGATGGGTCAAGATGGACTATAGATGCACCCAACCTTTTTCCTGCTACCTCAAAAGAGCTTCTTGTTCGAGTAGAGCTTTCAAAAAAGAGAGTAATGAGTAGTTTATCTCTCAATAGTTGGCTTGGCATCTCTTTTTTAAATGATTTGGCATCATTAAATATATTTACTAATTGTCTATCACTAAAATTATTTGTATCGACAAGATGTTGCATGGTAGAGTACCCTTTATATATTTTTTGAGATTATAACTAAAAAATATTATTTTTTATTCTTAATTTAAATTTTTTATCCAAAGTTTTTAAAAAAAATAGTAAAATCTTTTTTAACAATATTTAAAAAATTATAAAGGCTAATATGTCTACAAAAAAAATAGAAAATAAAATGATACAGTATCGTTCAGCTATATTACTTTTAATGTTTATAATTATTTTTATACTCTTTGCAATATTTTTAACAAAAGGTATAGGTATAATCAATAGCGATAGAAGAACAGGTAATAAAACTATAACGATTGAGAACAAAGCTATACGAGGCAAAATTATCTCATCAGATGACTTTGTAGTCTCCTTTAGTCAAAAACACTTTAGAGCAGAGGTTAATACTAGAAGTATTGACCCAAAAAAGAAAGATTTATTTATTAAGCTCTTTTCAATATATTCAGGAATACCTGAAGATGAAATATTATCTAAATTTAAAACAAAAACAGGCAAAAAGATTCGAGGTAGGATTGTTATCTGCAACGATATAGATGTGCGTCTCTCCAGAGATTTAAAGGCACTCTCAAGAAAGATGTCAGCATTAGGTATCTTTAGACCTCTAAATCCTAAAAAACCTCATTTGATTTATGGATTAGATATTATAGCAGATAGTGAAACACGCTCCTTTCCTCAAAAAGATATATTGACCCCTGTGGTAGGATATGTACGCACAAAAGTTTTAAATAACTATAAAATTCCCATAGGAATGAAAGGATTAGAGAAATCCTACAAAGATTTTTTAGAACCAACTCAAGATGGAGTAGTCACAGGCAAGAGAGATATTATAGGTACAGTTATTAGAGATGGCAAAACAAGAGAGCTAGAGCGTATAGATGGTATGGATATTCATCTCAATATCAATTTAGATTTTCAAAGAAGTGTAGAGACTGTTTTGGATAAGATGAAAAATCAGATAGGTGCAGAGGAGATTATGGTAGCTGTAATGGAGTCACACACAGGAAAACTCCTCTCTTTGGCATCTTCTGAACGGTTTAACCCTAAACATATCAATCAAGAAGATGTAAACTCTCTAAATCCAAATTTTTCTGAATATCTATATGAACCAGGTTCGGTTATCAAACCATTTACTCTAGCGATTGCACTAGATGCTGGTAAAGTAGATTTAAATAAGCCTATAAAATTAGGGGGAAAACTTAGAGTAACTAAAAAATATACTATATCAGATGATGATTACTTTAAGGCATTAACTCCTAAAGGTATTATTATGCACTCTTCTAATATAGGTATATCAAAAATAGCATGGAGATTAACAGGTCAAGAGCTTTATGATGGGTGGTTACGATTTGGACTCTCTAAACCCTCAGGTATTGACCTATCCAAAGAGCTATCAGGTAGAATAAAACCCTCCTATCTACTAAATTATAAAGTACACTCTGCCAATACAGCTTATGGTTATGGTCTACTTGTCAACTTTATGCAGATGGTCAAAGGGTATAGTGCCTTTAATAATAATGGTGTTGCTGTTACTCCTAAATTAGTCAACTATCTAAGTAGTCAAGGTAAAAATTATGATACATTAAATGAAGTTCATGATTTGGAATCATGTACACCAGATACAGCATCAAAGATAAAAGATATATTAATAGCAACTGTCAATAGAGGAACAGGAACAACAGCACAATATGATGGATTAGAAGTAGGTGGTAAAACAGGAACAGCACATATTAGTTACAAAGGTAAATATATAGATGAGTATCATAGTAGTTTCTATGGTTTTGTAAATGATAAGTTTGGACACAACTATACAGTAGGAGTTTTTGTAATAAAAGCAAAAAAGGTCTATTTTGCATCACAAACAGCTGCACCTATATTCAAAAAGGTAGTAAACAAGATGGTCAAACATGGATATTTGGTCGTTGATGAACATCAAGCAAAAATAGATTTAGCTAGAAGAGAAGCTGTAAGAAAAAGAAGACATGATGCCTATGTACGAAAGATACAAGCATACAACAAAGCACATGGTATAAAATAGATTTTAGGAATACTCATGAGGAGTATTCCTACTTCATTAATAGTTTTAATGGAGAAGAGTATAGACCAACCCCAAGAATAAAATCATTCAATTCACTTATGGTATGACAACCATGTTTTATAGCATCTTCAATAATCTCTTTTGTAAAAGTTAATTTCATAATCTATCCTTTAATAATATTGGTCTATATATTTAAAGGATTATATCAACTCTTTTATTAAAGTTAATTAAAAAAATATATTTTTAAATTTATATATTTTTAAGATTAGTAGATTATTTCAGCAGAACCATATAGTTCATCAACCTCATTTCTTAAATCTTCTATCACTTTTTTCTGTTTTAACATCTGTCGAATACGCTTTTTTGCTTGTGAAAAGCTAATTGTTCCTGCATGTTTTTTATTTAAAAGATAAACAACATTGTATCCATGTTTTGTTTGTACAGGAGAGTTTAATAGTGTTTTTGGTTTATATTTGAATGCTTTGTTAAAAAGATTTTCAGGTGCAGAGCCCTTTCCAAACCAACCCATATAACCATTTTGTTTATGTGCGTGTGCCTCTTCTATAAAATCTTTGTCCAAATCTTTTGATTTTTTTAATTTTTTATGAAGTTTATTAGCTTCACTTTGAGTAGGTACGATAATATCAGCTATCTCAATAGAGTCTGGATATTGAAAACTCTCTGGGTGTTCATCATAAAATCTCTTTACCTCTTTATCAGATACTTTTGCTTTTTTAAACATTTTTTCCTGATAGAGTGCAACAGCAATAGAACCTTTTATGGCACGAATTTGATTTTTATCTAAACTCTTACCTAATTTTTTCTGATACTGCTCTGTGATTACTCTCTTTTGTTCATTAAACACTTTTTTAAATTTAGCATCATTTACCAAAGAGCTTTTTAGTAATTTAGCATGAAGTAACTCCTCTTTGATAAGCTGTTCCATCAAATTTGAGCGTTGTGTATCATCTAGTTTCTCATATCCTGGAGGAATAATGCTATCTGAAATAGCATGACCATTTACAGTAACTAATGTTTTTCCAAAAAGAAGAGTAGAACTCAATAGCAGTGTCATAATAACTGTTTTAATATACATATTTTTTCCTTATCTAATCATAATCTATTATTTTAACATAATTATCGTGATGTAATCGTGTTATTCTATTGTTTCAGCTACAAATGTTTTGGTTACTTGTCCACCAAACCTATAAATGCCCTCTTCTAATGAGATATAGAGTTCATCTCCTGATTTTGGAAAGACTTTTACATTTCCCTCTACCATATTTTCTGCATAAGCACGTACAAAACATGCCACCATTCCTGTACCACACGCCAACGTCTCATCTTCTACTCCACGTTCATAGGTTCGTACATAAAGAGTGTTATCCTCTACTTTACAGATATTTAAATTTGCATTGTATTTATCTCTGAGACGTTTTGCTTGTTCCAAATCAAAACTATCTATATTATCACGAAAGACAATGAGATGAGGAACACCTGTATCTACAAACCACCACTTCTCTCCCTCTTCTTGAATATCTTCGCTCAATATAATAGGCTTTGTCATATCAGAAACTACATAATTTCCATTAACCGTTGCACGAATAACTCCTGCACCAGTTAAAAACTCTGCCACTCCATTTTGTGAGATTCCCTTTCCCATTGCAAAGTGAGCCACAGCACGAGAAGCATTACCACACATAGTAGCACGACTACCATCTGCATTATAAAAATCCCACTCAAAATCATACTCTTGATGAGGCATAACAACTACTAACCCATCTGCACCCACACCATTTTGACGATGACAGAGTTTTTTTGCCAATTTTGAACGCTCTTTTCTCTTTTTGCGTATAATAATTACAAAATCATTTCCATTAGCTGAATATTTGGTTACAGTCATATATTTTCCTATTTTTTAAATTGAATTATATATAAAATATATAAAAATTGTAGAGAGAAGCGATTGCTTTGTCTCTAAGCAAATCTCTTTTCTCTACTATTAACAAACCAAAAAAAGAGCGTCAAACCTGTTGATATTAGAAGAGCATTTCCTAAATAGTTATGTACAAAATAGAAGTTACTAGGTTTTTCTAGCACTGATTCCACTACTATCCATATACGAAAAATATTTATTGTTATAATAATAATATACCCAAAAAACATCCATTTGATTTTATGTGAAATGGTAGAAGGAAAAGCAATAATCGAAGCCAAAAAGAAAAGATAAGGGATAATCCCATTACATGCTTTTTCAATAACTAACGAATAGTTATTATTTATAAAAATATGATAATTCTCTACCATATTACTAGGTAGTAGTAGAGAAGTTAAATATGTTGTAAAATCAGTTTGAAATTGATTTAATATACTACTAAAAGGAGATAAATCCCAATAGAATAGTCCAAAAAATAGTATGATACCAAACCAATAGGTTAATATAAATTTAATCATTTTATTTGTGCCTTATACTCTATTTCTTATTATTTCATAAGAATATTAAAAAATATTAATTATTATATAGAGTAAAAGTATAATATAAGTGGACTTAAAATAAATTTAAACTTAAATTAAAAATTTAATTATATTAATAAAGTTATATATAATAATATCTGTTTGAGTATGTGGGAGTTTGTAGTTTATTTTAAAATCAAAGCTTTGATAAGTACAAAAGTTATTTTTGGAGGTGTGTGATAAAATTAATTTACTATCGGACGTAGAAAATTTTTTAGGGGAATAGCAACGAGTGATATTCCTCCTAATAAGGTTGTAGATGATTTTTATTAGAGTTTTTCTACTATAAAGGTAACCTCTATAAACTGTTTTTTATCTTCAAACTTTAGCTCATTATCTTTTATAGTAACTAGATAATTTAAAGATATAGTTTTAATAAAAGTATAGATAGAGTCTAATTTATCCTTTACTACTTCTATTGATACCTCATACTCTTGCTCTTTTTTTTGTTTGATAGAGACATCTGAAAATATGGCATTTGCACTTTTTTTAAAAGAGTCTAAGGTAAACTCTTCTGCTTTACTAATAATATGGTTCTTATCATACATATAATCCAACTTTTTCTCTTTAACTCTATAACTCTTTAGATTTGTATAATAATTAACTATATTTGGTATTGTCCAGATAAAGAGAGCTACCACAGAGAGGAGAAGGATAAATTTTGTAATTAAACTTGTTGCTTTTAAACTCATCTCTAATCCTTTATACTTTTGATATAAATGAAAATTCTGTTCTAAAGTTTTCAAGTGCTGTGATAGAGAATTTTCCTTTAGGATAGAGTGTGGTAAGAGATTCTCTTAGTGGTTCAATCCCCCATACAATACCTTTTAACTTTATTTTTGAATTAGATACCAATCCATTTTTCAACTCGGCATTTTTACCCATAGCTAGAAATATATCTTTGGATTTTTTTATAAGCAACTCATTATCAATTTGAGAAGATAACTGAGATTGAGCTACCTCTATATTATTTAATAACTTATCTGATTCTAATTGATAATATCCTCCTGCACCTAAAACAAATAGAAGAGGAATAAAACTAAGCAGTGTATGTCTAGGTTTTGATGCATTTTTAGTACCAAAAAAGAGTTTCAACTTATCAAAGAATGATATATCTTTTCGTATCGCATCTGGTTCAGATAGTCTCAAATTCTCTAAGTTATGGTTGCTATTACTATTTACTGATACAGCAAGATTATTATCTAAATTATTGACAATAGATGCATATTCAGCAGATATGGAAGAGCGAATATAACTAGATGATGCTCTTTTTTGGTCTCCTGCCATGTGATGTAAAAGATTATGAATACTATTTTGTGTAGTTAAAATCGTCAGAGGAAGCTCTTCTCTCAATACTTTAAGAAGTTTAGGAGAGTCATCACTCAACAACATCTCGATATGGTCGGCAAATTTATAAGACATTTTATAATATGCTTTTATACTCTTATAGACTCTAAACGCTATCTGTTTTTCTGTTAATCCACGTGTTCCAATGACCCAACTCTGATGAATCTTCTCTTCTGTTGCAAACATCATATAGAGTTTACGGTCAAAATAGCCAATTAGAAGCGTTAATTTATTATCTAATTTATCTTTATACTCTTCATATAAAATTGCAAATGGAGAGAAGTAGAGAGTAGTTGGAATATTACCAATATCTATCTTATCTTGCTCTACAAAATTGCTATTAAAAATTTTGGCAGAGACTCTATTTTTATCCTCTTTCTGGGTAACCTTTTGATTGGTAGATAGGGATAGAGATACAATTTGTGTATGAGGATATTCTGATTGAAGAGTGCGAATATGTTCGATAAATTTATCTTTTTCACTCTCATGAAACTGCTCAATCTCTTTGGGGATAAAGCCATTATCTGTTTGAATTGCATGGCTTAAATAATAAAATTCTCTCTCTTTATAATGAGTTATGGTTACATATTGTCTATTGTGCATAGTATTCTCCTTCTATTTCTATAATTGCTTAGATTAAATATTATAATTCTTTATCTAATTGAAGTATATCAAAATTTTTATTTTTAACAGCTTATGTTTTAAAATATTTTTTTATATTTGTGTTAATGATTTCATAATTTCAAAAATCTAAGGTTGAGTTTAATCAGTTTAAACTTAAATTAAACTTTTGTTTTATAATTATATTTATATAAGGGAGTAGTTTTTCATCTGTTGTTGTAGATAAACTTTGGCACTATCTTTGTCCATATTTTGAATATCTAAAATTTGATGATAAATTTCAATCGTAGTAAAGGGTTTGGGAATAATAAATTTATCCCAACTTGAGAGTTGCCAATAGGATTTAGGTTGGTAGTTGACAACCATAAGTGGTAGTTTAGCACGTAGAGACAAAGCAACTGCTCCATCACTCATACTATATCTTGGACCTTTAGGACCATCAGGAGTTATCATCAGAGAGTAACCCTCTTTTAAAATTTTAATAGCTGATATAAGAGCCGATTTAGCTCCTCTTCTTGAAGAGCCTCGTATCGCTGATATATGGAGTATCTTCAATGTCCGTGCAATCAACTCTCCATCATGATGTTGTGCAATGATAGCAGATGTCAAGTGAGTTGTACGAAATTTTCTATAGACTTGTGGAGAGATAAATAGTTCAGAGTGCCACGTGATTGCTATACACTGTCCATCAATAGGTTCATCTATAAAATGATACCTTTTTCGATAACTAAACCATAATAGACGCATAACAATATAGAGAATAGGAGGGATAATTATCACTCCTAATTTTCTAAAAAAACGCTTACGCACAAACAATGCCCTCTAATGCACCTCTTGATGTTTTTATTACTTTTACATTTACAATTTTACCAAGTAGCTCTTCACTACCCTCTACAAAAAATAGTTTACCATCATCACTTCGTCCAGATACTTTTCCACCTGCTTTTAACTCATCAAAATATACCATATGCTCCATACCCAGTTGCGAATTCATAACCTCATCTAAAATTTCGGTATGCCGTGCTTGAAGTTTGGTCAATCTAGCACCCGATACCTCATTTGAGATTTGATTATCAAAATGAGCAGCTGTAGTATGGGGTCTAGGGGAGTACTTAAATGAAAAGAGCTGTTCAAAACGGACTTTTTCCAATACGTCCATGGTATCTGCAAAATCCTCTTCACTCTCTCCAGGAAAACCTACAATAATATCAGTAGATATGGTTGCTTGTGGGCAGAGTGTTCTAATCTTCTCACAACGATTGATAAACCACTCTTTGGAGTATCCTCGTCTCATACTTTTGAGTAGAGAGGTTGAACCACTTTGTAAAGGTACATGAATCTGTTTGCAAATCTTTGGATTAGAGGCAAACTCTTCTAAAAACTCATCGTCCATATGTAGAGGGTGAGGTGAAGTAAAGCGAATACGCTCCAATCCATCTATTTTAGATATTTTTTGAAGAAGTTTCGTAAAGTTACACTCTTCATCGTTTGCTGTAAAATATTTTCCATAGTTATTTACATTTTGCCCCAATAACATAACCTCTTTTGCACCAGTGGCAACAGCTTTTGTTATCTCATTGACAATTAAATCTGAAGGAATAGAGACCTCATCTCCTCGTGTAGCAGGAACTATACAATAGGTACATGATTTATCACACCCCATTGATATATTGACCATAGATTTAAAACCATTACTTCTATATTCTCCAAAGGCATAAGAGCTATCATCGTAATTAATATCTACTTCTACAGCATGTCTATGCTCAACCACTTGTGTGATTTTAGAGATGTTTCTAGCACCCAATACAAAGTCTACAACAGGAGCTCGTTTGATAATATCTCGTCCCAAATGTGAAGCAGTACAGCCTGTTACACCAATCTTGGCATCTTTTTTCTTGAATTTATTAAAGACACCTATCTCTGAGAAAAGCTTAGAAACAGGCTTTTCTCTAACAGAACAGGTATTAATAATAATTAAATCTGCCTCTTTTAACTCTTCTGTTAGCTCATATGGCTCTTTACGATTTAATTCTGCTATCATATGTTCACTATCGCGAACATTCATAGCACAACCTAATGTTTCTATATATAATTTTTTCATATTTATCTCTATCTTACGATATGAACCTCATAAAGATACTCTTCATCATCAAGACCAAATTTAACTTCTCTCATGTAAACAGAATACTCTTTATCTTCAAAGTATTCAATCAAAGCCTTTAACTCTTTATGTGAATTCTCTTTGTCAAAATAAAAAATAGATTTTTTCTCTAACTCTTCTTCAATCTTGTTCATATCAATCAATTTAGGTTTAGCCGTTACAGATGCTCTCGCTAGTTTCAATTTCATTTAATGTCCTTTTGTCATATACTCTATGATTAATTTAATCTTATAATGTAATTTTGTTGTATTTTATTAAAGGATTATACCGTATTAGCTTAAAGGTTAGTTTAGATATAATTCGACTCTTCATTCAACTGACAAAATCACGCTAAATTGTAACGCATAAGTTCATTTTTTGGAGACTTCAAAAAAAATTATATTATAAAGGATATTCCTATGGAAAAAATTGTAGATATTATTGAAGCAATGGCACATGAAAAAAATATTTCACTAGATTCTGCTGTTGATGCTTTTAAAGAAGCACTTATTAAAACAGCAAAAAGATGTACAACCTACACTTCTCATTTTGAAGCAACGGTAGATATGGAAAAAAAAGATTACAACGTAGAGCAGATTATACTTATTGCAAAAGATAATGATGAACGCTTTACAACTGAACCTGATGCTGTTATATCACTAGAAGAGGCTCATGAACTATACGGTTCAGATTTGGAGATTGGAGATGAGTTAAGAACACCTTTTGTACTAGAAGAGCATGGACGTACTGCATCATTTAATCTATTTAAAGAGTTACAGTATCATATTCAACGACAAGTAGAACAAGATCTCTTTGAAAAATATCGAGATAAAGTTGGACAAGTAATGATTGGTACGGTTAACCGTGTAGATGAAAAAGATAATACCTTTATAGAGATTGGCGAATTAAAAGGTCTTTTGAGTCAACGTAACCGTATTAAAGGAGAAAAGTTCAAACGAGGAGATACTGTAAAGGCACTATTGCGTTTTGTCAATATTGACCCAGAGATGGGTATGTTTTTGGAACTTACACGAACCTCTCCAAAGTTTTTGGAAAAACTAATGGAAAAAGAAGTTCCTGAGATAGCAGATGGTTCAGTAGTCATTGTAGCATCTGCAAGAATTCCAGGGCAACGTGCAAAGATAGCTCTAAAGACAGATTTCCCAAATATCGACCCTATTGGTGCATCAGTTGGTGTAAAAGGGGTACGAATCAATGCTGTAAGTGGAGAACTTAATGGAGAAAACATTGATTGTATCGACTACTCTCCTATTCCTGAACTCTTTATTACACGCTCACTCTCTCCTGCTATTGTACAGAGTGTAAAAATTACTTCTGCTAAAGATAAAAAAGTATTAGTAAACATTACTGCCGACCAAAAAGCAAAGGCAATTGGACGAAATGGTATCAATATTCGTTTAGCATCTATGCTAACAGGATATAATATTGAACTTAACGAGATAGAGGGTAGAACAGCTAGAGTGGAAGATAACTCTAAAAATACAAATGTAGAGATTGAAAAGACAAAAAATATAGATGCTTTGGCTGATTTATTTAAGTAATATAAAACAACATAAAGAAACAACTAAGTAAAATATAACTATAATACTCCTTTCATACAAAAGGAGTATAAAATGATTTTATCAATTCAATATCTACGTGGAGTAGCTTCAATCTTGGTTGTCTTAAGTCATATTGCATGGAAAAATATACAAGCAGGTGGTTCAACTATGCACTGGTGGCATGATGCAGGTACATTTGGTGTTGATATATTTTTTATTATCTCTGGATATATTATGGTCTACATAACCCGAGATATGCATCAAAAGCCTCATGCTGTTAGAACCTTTATCAAAAAACGTTTTGTTCGTATTATTCCTCTATATTGGTTCTATACACTTATTGCATTGGTTATATTTATAGTTATACCAGAACGTGTCAATAGTGCAGGAGGTGGTACAGATATAGTGAAATCTTTTCTACTTCTTCCTCTAAAATCAGATGAAAACTATCTAGTTGGTGTAGGTTGGACACTTCACTATGAGTTTCTATTCTATATACTATTCTCTTTTGGACTCTTGCTCAATAGAGTAGTAGGAAATATCTTTGTTATCTCAACGATACTCTTTTTAGTACTATTCTCAATTTCAATAGATGTAGATGGAGCAACCTATATTTTTTATGATTTTTTTAATGATATATATATAGAGTTTGCATTAGGTATATCTCTATACTTCTTTTTACTAAAGTTCAAAGAGATTAATCCACTTATCTCTATTTTGTCTACTATTATAGGTATCTATCTCTTCTATTATCTTCATACAGGTCATATCTTGACAGGTATTCATCATATAGATACGGGTACAAGTGCCTTTCTTATCTGTTTTGGTATCGTATCATTAGAGTACTTTTGGAAAAAAAGAGAGTGTAGATTGCTTACTACTATTGGAAATGCCTCATACTCTATCTATCTTCTACACCCATTTATCTTGGTTGCTGTAGTTATGCTTACTAATAGATTCAATTTTCATGAAAGTACCATAATAGTTATTATGTTCTTATCCTCTATTATTGGTGGATATATCTCTTATATATTTATCGAACAAAAGCTTATTAAGCTTACCAAGAGAATGATATTATTCTAAAAACCTGAGTTCGACGGAATACCATAGCCACAAAAGCCTAAAAATATCTACTTATCCAACAATACATCAATGGATAGGGCTTCAAAGTCTCCATCAAAATCTTTTTTGATTTCAATACCTTTAACTCCCATATACTTTTTAACAACATTAATAATCTCCTCTTTCATCTCGTCCATAAAAGGATAATTGATAGAATTCTTTCTATCGGACATAATAGCAATAGTTAATCTATCTTTTGCAATATCAGCACTCTTCTTTTTTTTAAAAAAATTAAATATAAACATTATCTAAATATCCTACTTATCTTTTTGAAGAGTCCTGAATCTGGAATTTCAATATCTTCCATATCAATCTTCTTGCCACACAGTCGTCCTGCAATTCTATTATAGGCTTGACCTGCTTTAGACTTTTTATCTAAAACAACTGGTTTTCCTTGATTTGAGGCATCTATTACACCTCTATCTTCAGGAATCTTTCCTATAAGTTTAATATCAAGAATATCTAAAATATCTTCACTCTTTAACATCTCTCCACTCTCAACCATTTCAGCTACAATACGATTGATAATTAGATATTTTGCCACATCTTCGCCACGTTTTACTCTGTTTGATTTGGAGTCTAATATACCTATAGCTCTATCAGCATCACGAATAGATGAGACTTCGGGATTGACTACAATAATCGCTGCATCTGCAAACTCAATAGTATGTTCAAATCCACTCTCAATTCCTGCAGGAGAGTCTAAAATAACAAAATCAAAATCCTCTTTTAATTTTAAAACTAACTCTTCCACCTTACTTGATTTAAGTACCGATTTATCTTTGCTTTGTGAGGCAGCCAAAAAAAAGAGGTTTTCACTAGCTTTACTTTTGATAAGTGCCTGTTTTACACTAGCTTCGCCGTCCATGACTTGTACCATATCATAGACTACACGATTCTCTAAACCCAAAATCATATCAAGATTTCGTTGACCAATATCAAAATCAACAACTACACATTTTTTATCATTTAGAGCAATTCCTAAACCGATATTGGCTGTAGCTGTGGTCTTGCCTACACCACCCTTTCCACTTATTACTGCAATTACTATGCCCAATTTATCTCCTTTTTTAATACAGGGGTTATGACTATTTTACTATTTTTTAGTTCAACCCTATTTAATTTATTTATTAAAAGTTCATTGTCTACTTCCACACCTTGAAAGATTATATTGGCTTTATGGGAAGCTGTCAACATCATAAAGTTTCCCAAACAGCGTACTGCACCCTCTACTATATTTGTAATGATTAAATTTCCTTTGATGTTTAATGTAGCACCACTATTAACACGATTGAGTAGCAATAAATCTCCATCAATATTTATCTCTTGTCCACTACGAATCATCTTGTCTAATACAGTTAAGTTGTTTTCTAAACGATAAGATAGCTTTTTTAATTTAGCTTCTGCAATTTGCATATATATTGCATTTTGAGTACGTTCTTGTTCAATCTCTTTTTCAATAGCTTTACGACTTCTCCCTTTTGGCAATTTTATATCATGTAAATAGGTCAAAGACTTCAATGTTAGATACTCTTTAATACGTTGACTTAAATGACCATGGATAAGAATAAGATAATCTTTGAACAACATATAGTTGGTATCAAAAAACTCTATAAACTTATCTTCATCATCAATTGTTGTCTCATAAACTTTTACAGAATATTGATTACTTTTCAAAAAAACTCCAATAATGTTATTATATATTAGCAATAATTATTTTATCTATTTTTTTATTAATAAATGATTTACAATAGAAAATATAGCTATTTTAGACTTTTGTAATCAATAAAAGGTCATAATCTACTATAAAAAGATTATTAAAGTTAATATCTTTTTTATTTTAAAAGAAAAAAATCAACTATATTAAGGTCAATTAATGATGAATCTATTGCGAATTACTATCTCTATACTGCTTCTTTCTACTTTAATCTATTTTGGGTTTATAACCTATGAGCATTCAAAAAGATATGAGATAGATACCACTAAAATTGCAAAAGCTTGTGATGCAGATGGTTTAGTCTCTAAACAGATAGATGAGTTAACATCAATTATATCTTTTGGACTGGTAAAAAATGAGACTAAATTAACATTAGATAGATTAAGAGAAGAGCAACAAGAGTCAAAAGAGATATCCCAATTAAATCTATATTATTTTATGGGAACGCTTCTACTTACTCTGATTTTTACCTTTTTTTGTACCCTTAGAGGTGGAGCAATGCTGTTAAGCTTCTCTACCTTTATATCACTGATTTATGGACTCTTAAATCCTATATTGATGGTAACCATTCATAAACAAGTAGAGTACTTAGGAGATGTTATTTTATCCTTTGAGTCCAAGGGAATTATAGGTTCTATTTTAAAACTTTATGATAGTAGAGAGTTTGCTGTGGCTTTTACAATTTTACTCTTTTCTATTTTACTTCCTGCTATCAAAAGCTTAACCTTGACTTTTATGTTAATATTTTATGAACACCCTTGGAATCAAAAAATGGTTGCCTTTTTTAAACAGATAGGAAAATGGTCTATGATAGATGTATTTGTAGTGGCTACCTTCTTGGTCTATTTTACAAGTAATACAGGGGGGATTAGTGAAGCAGAGATTCAAGTAGGACTCTACTTCTTTTTAGCTTATGTTATATTATCTATGATAACAGCATTACAAACACAAAAAGTGTTGAATAAAAAAATGTCTATATAACCATTTTTACATCTCTATGGTCTTGAAATGCTTTAAACAGAGCATCTCTATCTGTTTGTGATTCAACGACACAACTAGTAGTCAAGGCATGAAACTTACCTTTGCTTGAACGGTTTGCTTTTGAAACAGTATAATCTCTACTACCCATAACTTCAAAAATAACTGCTTCAAGTTCACTTTTATCTGTTCCAATAATCTTATATCCCCACTCACAAGGATACTCTATATTTGGTTTTTCACAAAAATTATCGTCTAAAATCACCTGATACTCCTCCACTCTTCTCTTCTAACTGTATATTTTTAATAACCATACCTTTATCTATCGCTTTTAACATATCATATATAGTCAAAAGCCCCACAGAAACACCTGTGAGAGCCTCCATCTCTACACCTGTTCTACCTTTGAGTTTAGCACGAACAGTTAGTTTAAAAGCTGGAATCTCTGGAAGCTCTTCTATATCTGTTTTGATAGAGGTCAACATCAAAGGGTGACACATAGGGATAAGTCTACTTGTCTCTTTTGCTCCTTGGATAGCTGCAATTACAGCTGTCTGTAATACAGGACCTTTTTTAGCTATATTATTGACGACTGCATCATACGCATCTTGAGTTACCTCAATAATTCCTGAAGCTACGGCTATACGTTCACTCTCTTGTTTGTCCGATACATCAACCATTTTAGGTTTATTGTTCTCATCTAAATGTGTTAGATTCATTTTTTCCCTTCTATTTTATAGTATATATAGATTTAACTTTAAATCCATTGGGTGTATTTTTTAGAGTCATAAATCCTCTACTTTTTCCTGAAGCTCTTTTGCCATAATTGGTTGATACTCTCCATTTAGTTGTTGTTTTTAAATCACAATAATCCGTACCATCTCTTCTATATTTTTTTAGAATTTTAAAATAGGTTATCGTGAAATTTCTATGTGTCCATTTTCTATTATATCGTTTTTTATCTCTTTTGATTGTGGTCTGTGTTACATTTCTCAAAGAGAAATATCGGTCTACAGCATAATCATATTTAGAGGCTATATCCTCTATCGAACCTGTAGCAGAAGAGGCTATAAAACCATCTAAAAAATGTTTAATTGCTACTCTATTAAATATATCTTTGGACTCTTTTTGAATTGGTGTACCTAATGCAATATTATTCTGTTTTGATGTATCTCCAATTTTAGTTCCTAAGGAGATATGATTTGCTGTCGTGATAGGTGGTAATGTTTGAGGAACTCTTTTTACTTCAGAAACAGCAACAGATTCAACCTCTTTTGTAGGAGGAGTTATAGTTTGGACTTTAGGAATATTATTGAGATTATCTTCTCTTTTTACTGGTATCTCTTCTGTTTCATTATCAATATAGATTGAATCGTTTTTAGTAAAAGGATTACTTTTTTTAGCACTCTCTTTTATATCAGTTGTAGGAATCTCTTCTAACTCATCATCAGGTATATACTCTGCATGATTTATTAGAGTAGCAGACTTTTTTACTTCACTCTTCACATCTTTATCTTCAACCTTAGGCTCTTCTTTAGAACTCTTATCTCTACTTACTAATGAGGGGTGATGAATAACAGGAGTTTGAGTTACTACAACTTGTGGTGTAGTAGTTGTTTTTTCTCTATCTTTTTTAATCATAGTATAAGTATAATAACCCAATCCTGCAACAACAATCATAGCAAGAATAAGTATCTTTAAAAATAGAAAAGAGTTTTTTCCCTTTTTCCCCATCTTTGTATCTAAAGGTGGTAGGATAATCTCGTCTCTAGGTTCAAAATGGAGATACTTCTCTAATTCAAAGTTATTGGTAAACTCCATAATAGTATAAATTGTATTATTATCTTCTATATAACCATACGTTTTTACTTCATCTCTTGCATTATTACTATTGTTAGGTCTACTCAACTCCAAGATTATCTCTCGTTTACGTTTATCAAAAACGCCTTGTGCTTCAGGTATAGTAGAGACAGATTTTAATTTACGAGATGAAAATGTCTCTAAAAAAAGCTCTTTTAGGACAAAAAAGCTCCCTTTTCTATTGGTGTCCCTAACTAGATATAGAATCTCAAAATCATCATCTCCTAGAACATCAATAATCTCATAATGATCTCCAATATTAGAACCTATCGGTAGATACTTACTACTTTTCATCTATATAATCCCTTTTTAGTAAGAATAATAGCAAATTAAATATTTAAATATCTATATTTCTATCTCTCTCTTCAAAAATCTCCATTAACTCTTCTCTATCTATTTTGTGTGAACTCTTTTTGTAGAGATTCTCTTCTAACTTATTTAGAGCCTCTGATATAGCTCTATTCTCTTTGGCATAAGGCAATAAAATATTAAATAAAGCTCTATCATCTTTAGCTTTATGTATCGCTTTTACTATATTATTATCTATTTTTTTATCTTTTTTACTCCATATATTAATGAGCAACATCGACACAACACCCAATATAAATCCAATAACTAAAAAGAGATATTTTAGATAACTATCCTCTTTTTGTATAATTATCTTTTTCTCTACTTTGGTAGGAGCTTTGATAATCTGACTAGGGCTAACTTCTATAGTAGAGTTACTAATAATTGATGCTTTAGTTGAGCCTACAACCTCAATATCAATAGGTTTGGTATTAATAGTTTTTGTACTATTGCTCTCTTTGTCAAAATATTGTAATGTTAGAGATGGAATTGTAAAATTTTGGTCAGCAATCAATGCTACTTTTTGGCTAAACTCCCCTTGATAGATACCATTAATCTCTTTGGAGGATATTTTAGGCTCATCTGCATAGACAATTACATTAGGTATATTAAGTTCAAATTTTTTAACATCATCAATATTCCCTTGCCCTTTAACTATAATCGTTAAATTTACTGGCTTATTTGATATTACTTTATGTTTATCTACATCTGCTCTTATCTGATACTTTCCATAGAGTTCCAATCCATTTGGTAGAGGGTTTACCTCTATTTTTAAGGAATTAGAGTAGATTTTTTGCCAATTTAACTGTTGAGTCACACTATTAAAAAAGGAGTCATCAAAAAAATCACCCCCTACTCTACTTTGTGGTGCTACTTTTCCTATTAATGTCTCTATAGCTGGAATGGTATACTCTCCTGCTTTTTGAGGGAATATCGTATAATCAATACTCTGCACAACATAATCATCTTCTGTTGTGTGTCTAACTTCATTCTTCTTTTTGACCCAAAAGTTCTCTAATTTTGGCTCTCCTAATTGTATTTTGTCTGCATGAGCATTTAGTTTTGATTTGAATGAGATAGTTAAATTTATAGGCTCTCCCACATAAGACTCATTTTTATCCAAAGAGAGTGCAACCATAAAATCAGAACCTTTTTTACTGGCTGTTGGTTTGACTACTTTTAACGTTAGTTCTTTGGTCTTAAACTCTTCTCCATCAACTTTAACTATAAAAGATGGAACAACTAAAGGTTTTGAGGCTCTAAAGCTATAAGTTTTAGAGATAGTTCTTGTTACTTTTGTATTTATTATAGATACAGATTCAGATGATGATGTACCTAATATACTATTTCCCCCTATATCATTAATTTTAGGAAAGGTTATCTTCTCTCCATTTGCTGTAATAATATAGTTGACAATATCTCCTTCATATATAGCAGATGGGTTTAGAGATGCCTTGACATCTCCAAAAGTTAAAGTAGTAAAAATAAATATCAAAAATAGTTTTACTGTTTTACCAAGGTTTATCTTCATTATCTTTTTTTCCTTTATTTAGTGGTATCATCAGAGTATTTACTCCACGTTGATTGAGCATCTTTTGCCATTTTCTCTCTTCCATATTGCTAATAGGAGTTTTTGTACTATTTTGCTCTTTTATCTGTTTAGTTTGATTATTCTCTTGATTTTTTCTCTTTTCTTTACTATCTTTTTTCTTTTTATCTAAATTTTTTTTCTCTTTCTCTTTTTCTTTTTCTTGTTTAGATTTTTTCTTATCAGACTCTTTTTTATCTTTAGAACTTTTTTTGTTATTATCTTTTTGATTCTTTTGATTTTTGTTATCTTTGTTATCTTTATTACTCTTTTTATTTTGCTTTTGCTTTTGCTTCTTTTTTTTCTCTTTTTTTCTCTTTTTTAAAAGTTCTAAATTAAATCGTGTATCATTATCCTCTTTTAGTTTAAGTGCATTTTCATATGATTTTATTGCTTCATCTAACTTATTCATTTGAGCATAAGCATTACCTATATTATGTAGCTTTTTAGCCTCCAATTTAGACTCTTTTATACTATTATATATATCTATCGCCTCTTTATACTTTTTTTGACGATAGAGAGCATCTGCTTGATTAAATCTAGCCTCATCACTATCTACTTTGGCATAACTCTCTTGAGCTTTTGTATAGTTTTTATCACTATAAGCATCTTTTGCCTCTTGTAGATATTTAAAATCCAAAATTGAAGCCGATAGTAACATCGGAAAAATTAATAAATATATATACCTCATCTATTATCCTTTCTATTAGTTGATGTAGGAAGAGAAAATAGTGCAACAAAGATAGATAAGATAGCTAAAAAAAGAGGATAATAGAATAGTTCTCTTCTATCTTTAATAGTTGAACTCTCCTCTTTTCTATCTATATAACTCTTTTGAATAGTATCAGCTAATAACTTTATATCATTATTGGCTAATGAGTATCTCATATATGCACCACCTGTAGCCATTGCAAGTTTTTTAATATTATCAGTTCTCTTAACAACAACAATATCTCCATTTTTATCTTTGAGTACACTATTTTTATCTTTAATCACTCCACCTTTATCTGTGCCTATATTATAGATATAGACTACAATATTATGCTCTTTAGCATAGGCTATCTCTTTTTTAAACTCTTTTTGGTCTCCTCCATCGGTAAAAATGAGTAGTATCTTCTTCTCTTCATCTCCAAAAAGATTATTAGCAGACTCCAAAGCAACCATAATATCTGTACCTTTTAAGCTTAGATAGTCTAAATTTAGATTTTTTACCAAAAATTTCAGAGAGTGAAAATCTTGGGTTAAAGGAGATATTAAAAAGGTTTTTGAAGCAAATCCAATAAGTGCAATTTTACTCTTTTTAAAGTACTCTAATGAGTTAATAAACTTCTTTTTAGCAAACTCAAAACGGTTTGGATATACATCATTAGCAAACATAGATTTAGACATATCTATTGCTGTAACAATATTGATAAAACTAGACTTTACCTCTATCTCTCCATTATCTATCTGTGGACGTGCTAACGAAATGATAGTTAAAGCCATAGCTATAATCAAAAATATATCTCTAGTTCGTTTAGATAAACTACTATTTTTTAGTTTTATCTTCTTTAGTACCTCTTTTGAGAAGATAGACTCCAAATCACTCTTTTGTGACTTTAACAGATAGATAAGGGGTAAAAGAAGAGCTAAAAGCCATAAAAATTCTATATTATTAAATGTTATCATTATCTACTCCCTATTTGATACAATAAAATAACTAAACAACAAAATTAGAGCAAAAGCTAATAGATATTGGAAATAGTAGGTCTTTTTTACATACTTATCAGCTTTTATATCTGATTTTTCCAATCTATTAATTACACTATAAATCTCTTTTAGTTTTTCAATGGTATTAGCAGAAAAATATCTACCACCTGTCTCTTTTGATATTTTTTGAAGAACAGCAGGATTAAAATCATATCCTGCACGACCTACTCCTACTGTATATACTTTAATACCATACTTTTTAGCTCTATTGATGGCAACATCTAATGGTATTGTTCCACTATTGTCCATACCATCTGTTAATAAGATAGCTATTTTCTCTTTGGCTTTAGAGGTCTTAAATAGATTAGAACTTAAAAATAGAGCTTCATATAGAGCTGTTCTCTGTTTCCCTGCTATACCTACCTCCATACGCTCCAAAAGACGCTTGATACTCTTTTTGTCATAGGTCAAAGGGACTGCCACATAAGCAAAATCAGCAAAAATACTCAATGCCAACTTATCATGTTCTCTTTTATCTATGAAATCTTTTACTATATCTTTTACAATTCCAAACTTATTATACTCACTCATCGAACCACTAGCATCAAGTATAAGTGAAATCTCATAACCTTTATCATTTTTGACAATTACATCATTCTCTTGAATAGGACTTGCTAAGGCTGTTACTATAGAGATAATAGCTAAAGTTTTTAGACTATTTGATAGCCATCTACTCTTTTTAGAAGCTCTCTGTAACATCATAATATTTGGAAAATAGAGTGAGATACCTTTTTGTTTACAAAATCTATTACAGATAATAAAAAGTAAAAGAAGTAAAAAGACAAAAGGGTACTCAAATGTAAAGTTGCCTATCATTTAAGCTCTCCTATAAATCTCTTGATTCTACTCTCTACACTACTATCTAGTGGAGGAATATCTCTTTTATATTTATAGATAGTTAACTCTTTTTTTATTGACTCAAACTCACTTTGATTTTTTTCATCTAAAAAGAGTTTTCCCAACTCTTCAAAGGTATAGACTACCGATTTGGTATCACTAAAATCTATACTTTTTAATCTCTCTAAAGCTATCTCTTTTGGACTCTTTCTCTTTCGTCTTTTTCGTCTATGTTTAAATAGATAGAGAGCTATAAAGAGAAGAATCACTACAAAAATAGTAACTCCTATCAGCAGATAGATACTATAATCAGGAACGTCAACTATATCTTTTATATCTTTTAATTTTTCCATATTACCTCGATATATATCATATTATTTTATTAGTTTTGGAATTATAAATCAAAAAAGTTAATGGTTGGTTAAGGATTTTTTAGTTTATCATTAGGTACTCTCTCTTTCCATTTACACTTTTTATCAATACACTCATAAAACTCACCAGTTTTTAATACCTTATGTACAACCATGCTTTCACACTCTGGACATTTACGTTTAAGTGGTTCTCCATTTGAGATAAAACGACATTTAGGATAGTTAGCACACCCATAGAATGTTCCTCTTTTACCCTCTTTTTCCAAAATTTTAGAGCCACACTTTGGACAAGGAATATCCAACTCTCTAGGAGGAACTAAAGGTTGTGCATTTTTACATTTAGGATATGCAGAACATGCCAAAAACTTACCACGTTTACTATCTTTGATTACCATAAACTCGCCACACTTATCACACTTTATATCTGTTTTTTCAGGTTCGGGTGGTGGATTGCCATCTAAATCGGTAGTGTATTTACATTTAGGGAAATTACTACACGCTATAAACTCTCCAAAGCGTCCTTTTCTTCTAAGTAGCTCATGTCCACACTTTGGACACATCTCTCCTGTAGGAATTGCCATCTTTTGACTTTTGATACTCTTTTTCCCATCAATAATCTTTTGCATAAAAGGGTCATAAAAATCGGCTAAAAGTTTTTGCCAATCCAATTTACCCTCATTGATTTTATCAAGGTCTGCTTCCATATTTGATGTGAATGAAGAGTCTACAATCTCTGAGAAATGCTCCTCTAACAACTTGATAACTGTAAAAGCAATCTCTGTTGGGTGAATACGCTTTTTATCAATAGTAATATATTTTCGTGTTTGCAAAATAGTAATTGTTGGGGCATATGTACTAGGACGACCAATCCCTAATGATTCCAACTTTTTAATCAAACTCGCTTCATTATATCGTGCAGGTGGTTCAGTAAAGTGCTGTTGAGGCTTAATATCATCTAAAGTAACCTGTTGTCCTTTTTTTAATTCAGGTAAAAGTTTATCGTTTTCACTATATCCTGTAACTCTATAAAACCCATCAAAAAGAAGTTTTCTACCATTGGCTTTAAAAGTACTCCTTTGCCCTTTAAATAACATGGTTTGAGACTCTAAACGTGCTTCATTCATTTGACATGCCAAAAAACGATTATAGATAAGCCGATAGAGTTTAAACTCATCTCCAGTTAGATAATCTTTTGCCACTATTGGTGTAAACCCAATCATAGTTGGACGAATAGCTTCATGAGCCTCTTGAGCACCTTTTGATTTACTGCTGTACTTTTTCAATGTTTTAGGTAGATACTCCGAGCCAAATGTATCCAAGATATAATCTCTAGCATCTCCCACTGCTTCTTCTGATAGGTTTAAACTATCTGTTCTCATATAGGTAATAACACCCATATTTCCTTTGTCAGTTTTGACCCCTTCATAAAGCTTTTGAGCTACCATCATCGTTTTTTTAGGAGAGAATCCTAATTGAGTAGAGGCAGATTGCTGAAGTGTAGAGGTCATAAAGGGTGGAGGAGTTTTACTTTTTCGCTCCTTTTTCTCTAATGATTCAACAACAAAGCTCTCTACTTTGGCAGAGTGAACAATCTCTGTTGCCATTTTTTCATCTTTGATACTCATCTTATCAATCTTTTTACCGTTAAAGGCAAAAATAGAGGATTCTATATTTTTCTCAAAGAGTCCCTCTATTGTCCAATACTCTTCAGGTTTAAAGGCTTTTATCTCACGCTCTCTATCTACAACAATTTTTAGAGATGAGCTTTGAACTCTACCTGCACTTAGACCTTTTTGAATCTTACTAGCTAAAAGTGGCGATAGTTTATATCCCACAATACGGTCTAGTAGTCTACGTGCTTGTTGAGCATTTACAGCGTCCATATCTAGTTTTCTAGGATTTTCCAAAGCATTCTCAATAGCTGTTTTTGTAATCTCATGAAAAACAATTCTAGGTAGAGACTCTGGCTCTTTTTTGATTGCCATTGCTATATGATAACCAATAGCCTCTCCCTCACGGTCTTCATCAGTTGCGATATAGATAGTCTCTGCCTCTTTTGCCAATTTTCTTAGCTCTTTAACGGTAGGGTTTACCTCTCTTGGGATTGAATATTTAGGTACAAATGTTCCATCTTCTTCTACTTTAATCCCAAATGAGCTTTTGGGTAAATCTCTAATATGCCCTTTTGAAGCAACTACTTTATACTTTTTTCCAAGAAAAGTACCAATGGTTCGAGCCTTTGCAGGAGACTCTACGATAATCAAATTTTTCATATATTCTATACACCGATTTTAAATTTTTTGGTGCATTGTAACAAAAAACCTTTATAAACAGCAACCATAGATATATATTATCACTTTAATCTCTCCTACTCTATGGTATAATTCTTTAAAAAAGGAAAAGAAAAATGATAGTAACTACAGAAGAAGCAATAGCAATGTTTTTTGCGTCCCTTATAATTTTAGGTTTTATCTTTGCATTTTTATTTATGGTATTTTTAAAAATAAGTGCAAAAAAATCACAATTAGATGCATCTCGAGCTAAAAAGAAAAAAGCTAGAGATAAAGCTAGGGCAGATTTAAGAAGAAACTATATAGACTATTTTTGGTCAGACAAAGACCGTTTTACATGGATAAGCATGTTTCTTATATTCTTTATATTTTTAGGACTTTCCATTCATACTTATATCAGTATTATGTTTAGTATTGGAGTTGCTGCACTTACTGTATACTTTCTATATTTCTCTTACGATAGTTATAAAAAATTCCCCATAAAAGCCAAAGCTGAACTTGATAAATTTGAAAGCACTATAATGAAAGCTGTAGAGAAAGAGGTTAGCTTCAATGGAGATAATATTCAAGTCTTTGCAAATGATGATGATGAATTTGATACTAAACCTAAAATTTTTAAATTTCCAACAAATGTGACCAAGATACCCTTTCCTCCTTTTCAGATGATAGCTAAGAAACAAGAGATTATTGCTACTCGAAAATTTGAGTTTTTAGTCTTATCACGAGAGTATTTTAGTATTGGAAAAAGTGCTTCTATGTTCAACCTCTTAAAACCTACTCCACCAAAAGCAGGAGTTTTTGATGAGTACTACTACTCACAGATGCGTAATGTTAAATATGATGCTAAAACAGAATCTATAAACATTATATATAGAGACCATGAAGATGATGTCTCCTTTCCATGTAAAAAAAAGAGTAAAGATTTAGCTCCTGCAATGACAGC
>JALSOO010000225.1 GCA_026986355.1 Campylobacteraceae bacterium
TTTATAGATTAATTATACTTAAAACTTTATATAAAAAATGTTAAAATAGGTTAAAAGTAAATTTAACAAAGGTAAAATTAATGGCTAAAAATATACTACTTCTTCTATTTTCATTTATGATATTGGGTTGTTCTACAAAAAAAGATAAGTGTGGTATCAAAGAAACTTCAGATTTTGCTCAACTCTTTACAAAAGATGAGATATACGATATAAGTCTAAGAAATACACACAAAGCTCAACTTATAGCATCATTTGAGACAAAGGCTCTTCTAACAGCTACCTATCTTAATCCTATTTTTTCTCAACGAACTTGTAAGCAGAGATTTAAAAATGAGATGCAAAATGGAGAGTATTTTTTTGTGGGAGTCTTTATTACAAACTCTGAGCATTCAGAGTTCAATAAAAAGGGGTATAGTTTAACTCTAAATGGTCATCTTCCTATTGATATTAAACAGCTAGATGATAACGACCCATTACGTTATGAGATGCCTATGATGAATAACTGGAGTACCTATTATAGTGTTAAGTTTCCAAAAGTTAAAGGGGATAGACTCAAACTTGTATTTGAAAATGAACGTTTTGGAAGGGATATCTTAATTTATAAAAAAGAGGG
Source organism: Campylobacteraceae bacterium (assembly GCA_026986355.1). GTDB lineage: Bacteria > Campylobacterota > Campylobacteria > Campylobacterales > Sulfurovaceae > UBA1140. The sequence continues at coordinate 614 of JALSOO010000225.1, forward strand.
AGATAAAAATCTATTTAATCCCCTCAATAGATAGACTATTTTCTAAATCTATCTGTCTCTTTTGGAGAGGTTAAAACATCTAAAAGAGGAGTTATTTTAGTGGGGACTCCTAAAAGATTGAGGTAGATAACGTAGTTTGCCAATACTTTTTTGCCATACTCTCGTGACTCTTTATAGTCTATAAGTTCCATACTTAAATAGGGTTCATATTTACCCTTTTTAAAGAGGTGTTTGCTTTTTAGTCTTTTTTTTGTAAATCCAATACCTCCATTATAGGCATAGGCAACAAATAGTGGGTGGTAGAGCCATGATGTTAGATAATCCATATGTTGATTTGCATAAGAGATAGCTACTCTAGGGTCAAAGATTTGATTTAAATCCATCTTCTCCCCTCTCTCTTTACTAAGATGTTTGATAAGAAAGGGCATAATCTGCATCATTCCTAAAGCATAAGAGGTAGAGATAGAGGCAGGGATAAATCTACTCTCTTGTCTCGCTATGGCGTATAGAATTGCTTGTCGTCTTATATCAAACTTTTTCATTGCATTAGGGTAGGGCATAGGATAGTATGGGACTCTATATTTGGTAGCTTTCTCTTTGATATAGGTATAGATACCTATTGTCTTGGCACTCTTATACTTTTTAGCTAATCTATTGAGTCTCTTAGGATTTTTTTTGATAGTTATTTTTAGCTTTTCCCAATCTATGGGATTTGTGATATTAAAATCTTTTATCTCTATATCTTTTAATATAGGAGTAACTACTTTTGGATAGGGTTTATTTAGAATATCTCTTGCTTTTAGTGTATAGATATTGATTTGATTGCTTTTGAGTAGTCTATCTAAAAATCCATTATATTTAGTAAGTAGATAGAGCCAAAAATCGACTTGGTCATATTGACTCTGCCTCTTAGTTTTGGTTCGTGCTATACTCAAAAAATTAATAGCATGATTAATCTTTTTGAACTCAAT
>JALSOO010000226.1 GCA_026986355.1 Campylobacteraceae bacterium
CAATAGATGTAAATATTTCGTTCATGTAAACTCCTATAAATTAATAGCACATTGTATAGAAAATTATCTAAGTTTTGCTATAATCCAATCAAATATATGAAAATAAAAATAAATATAAAAAAGGATAAATAATGGCAGATGTATTACTTCCAATAGCAGAAGGTTTTGAAGAGGTAGAAGCAGTTAGTTTGATAGATGTTTTACGAAGAGGTGGTATCGGTGTGCGTATAGCCTATCTGGGAGAGTCAAATCTCGTATTGGGTGCAAATGGTATTACACTCCAAGCAGATACCTCTATATCCAATATTAAAAGTGAAGATTTTGATATGATTGTACTACCTGGTGGATGGGACAATACCTATACTTTAGCAGAAGATGAAGATGTACAGAGACTTTTAAAAGAGTTTAAAGAGAAAGATAAATTAGTTGGTTCTATCTGTGCAGCAGCCTATGCACTAAAAAAGGCAGATGTATTAGGAGATGATTATACCTGTTACCCATCTGCTGTTGATGAGGTAAACCATAATGGTTATAGAGAGGACAAAGCTGTAGTAACAGATGGTAACATCATAACATCGAGAGGACCTGGAACGGCTCTATGTTTTGGATTGGAGATTGTAAAACGTTTGGTGGGATTTGAGAGCTATCAAGCTGTCAAAGAGGGTATGTTATTGGATTTTTGTGAATAGAGTGTTTACTATAGATTAATCTTAATTTGTTAAGATAATAGTAAAGGATTTAATAATGAGAAAAACATTACTTTTACTATCTATGTTATGCTCTTCATATCTTTTAGCTGATAATGATAAGTATAATGAAATTATAGAGAAGAGCCTAGCTTCTACTATAGAGGTTAATTGCTTTAGTCTATCTACTGATACTAATATATCTAAAGATAACCATAAAAACTCTTTTTCTACCCCTTATAACAAGGCATTAGCCAAAGCTAAAGAGGAGAATAAAAAGATTCTATTAGAGGTCATTTTAGATAATTGTAAATTTTGTAAAAAGATGGAAGAGAATGTTTTATCAAAAGAGAGTATACAACAAATTATCTCTAAAAACTTTGTATTTACTCAAATTAATGCAGATAGAGAGCCTCTTCCTTTGGGTCTTAGCGAACAGATGAGTCCTATGTTTGTATTTGTCTCTACAGATGAAAATGTACAAGATATGCGTTTTGGGTATATCAATGAAGAGGATTTTATAAAGCTTTTAGCCCAAGAGGCTAAGAAAAAATAATGAAAAATCTATTATTGATTTTTCTATTTTCTACTTATATCTATGCAGACTCTTGCCCACATCCTGCTGTAGCTTCTGATAATATAAATAAAAAGTTTCGTTATGGTTGCTTTTGTGGCAAGAACTACCCAAATATAGAACATACCTCTAAAAAAAGCTATAGAGAGTTAAATAAAACTCAACGCAAAGAGCTTATAGCTACCTATCAAAAAATTGATTCTTATGATGATATTGATGAGGTCTGCAAGGAGCATGATATATGTTATATTATACATGGAAAAGAGGCAAAAGTTTGTAACGATAAACTCTATAATCAACTAACTATAATACAGAATAAGTTT
>JALSOO010000227.1 GCA_026986355.1 Campylobacteraceae bacterium
GTTTTAAACTAAAAGCAAATATGCCATTGGAAGCAAAGTTTTATTTACCAAAAAGTTGTCAACTTATCTCTAATGTAGATTTTAAAATTAAAAAGAGTAGAGATAGATTTAAGATAAACTCAAAAGATAAAAAGGTAAAAGTTGTATTCAAGTGCCAATAATCCAGACCATACTACCTCTATCTTATCTATAAAAGAGATTATTGGTTTAGTTTTTGTCTTCTCTTTTGTACTCTATCTTATATTTCCAAAAAAAAATATAGATAAACTTATTGAGGGAGATAGTACAAATAGAAACTTATCTATCAACTATTTAGAGAGTATGCTTCTATACTATCCTAATAGTATCAAGATAAAAAACATGCTTATTCAAAACTATATAACAACAGGTAAATTAGATAAGGCATTAGCTCTAAATCGTGAAATGTTATCAACAGTAAAAGAGAGAGAGGAATTAAAAAAACTATATAAATCAGAGTATCTACTTCTAAAAAAGCTCTATTTTAAAAAAGGGGATAAATCTCTACTCAAAGAGGTAAAAGAGAGACTCTATAACTACTTTGAATTTACAAAAGAGAAGAGAGATTATACCTTTTTCTTTGCCGAGGCAACACAGCTTGATTTTACAAAACTCAAATATATCTCTTTAAAAGGATTTTTAAAAGAGAGAGCAGATTTGGTTAATTATGAGTTTGAAAAAGATGCTTTTATTCAATCTCTAGCCTTGGGGTATAAAAAAGAGTCATATAGATTTCTATTGAGTCTTATAGAGTTCCCAGAGTTTGAAGAGAAGTTATACAGCTATGCCCTAAATAGACTAATAGAAGAGGGAGATTATATAAAGGCAAAAGATTTAGCAACAAGATTTTTTTTGAATAGTAAGGATAAAAAGAAGAGATTGAACTATTTCAATACAGCTCTATACCTCACTATCAAAAGTAGTAAAAATAGAAATATTGATATAATGGAGTTGATATCTCTCTATCAAAATAGTATGGAGCTTAAATCCAATGATATACTCTTTCTACTAAAAAAACTTCTAGGTATAGATATAAAAACAGCTTCCAATTTTGCATGGAGTAGTTTTGAAAACCATAAAGATATATTTGACTCAAACTTGACAAAAAAGGCTATAGAGAGTTTAGTTTATGATAAACAACTCTCCAAAGCCTTGGAACTGGCTAAATATGGCAAAGAGAAGTTTAAAACTACTCAATGGTTAGATAAGACAATCCAACTCTCACTATGGCAGGGGAAAATGGAAGATGTGGTATCGTTAAATATAGAGGGGTATAGAAGATACAAAAATCCAAAATATGAAGAGTATATATTAAAATCATGTAACCTAAATAGTGCTTATGAAGTTTTAGGAGATATTTATAGAAAAAAAGTAGAGAGTGGCGACTACTCTAATATCAAAAAATTAGCAGAATATTTTGAATATACAGGTGATATAGATAGAGCAGAGAGCTATTTTTTATCACTCTATAAAAAACACCCTATAAAAAGTGTAGCCAAAGAGGTTATTCTATTTAACTATAAAAATAGCCACTATAGAAGAGGAGTATCACTATACAAACAATATAAAAGTAGATATGGCATAGACAAAGAGCTACAAGAGTTAACCGTACAGAAGCTTATCTCATTAAAACGGTTCAAAGAGGCATACGCCTATGCTAAAGTTCTAAAAGAGAATAGACGACTCTTTGATTTGGGTTGGTTACAAAAAGATTATAGATACATCTATAATAAACTATGGAGATTAGAGCAAGAGGGTAATCTAGCTACTGGAAACTATGGAAAGTTAATTCAACTAGAGAGTTCACTAAATGGGGGTAAAAAGCTTGTATATCTCTATAAAAAGATATGGAAAAAGACAAAAAAAAGAGCCTACCTTACAGCACTACTCTATAAATATTTAGATAATAATGACTTAAAGGGTATCTCTAAACTACTCCACACTATTACTCCAAAAGATAGAGACTATCTTGATAAAAAGGTAGAGTACCATATCTTGATGGCAAACTACTATATAAAACAAGATAATAGAGTATCAGCTATGAAGGAATATAATAAAGCACTCTCCATTGACAATAGAGACCCATCTACACATCAAGCATACTTATGGTTTCTACTTGATAATGAGCTAATAAAACCTCTAAAAAAAGAGTTTTCTCTACTTCAAAAGAGTAAAAAGCTACAAAAAGAGATAGGGTTTGCTACGGTTATCTTGGCACTTAAATTTCAACATAGTGATTTGGCACTTCGTTGGTTAAAACCACTTCTAAAATCATCAGATAATATTGAATATCAAGTAGTCTATGCTGATTTATTGGAGCTACAGGATAGAGCAAGAGGTGCATCAAAGATACGATTAAAACTATTTAAGAGATTGAGTAAGATGCTAAAAAAAGAGCCAAAACTTCTAAAAGATAAAGAGTTTGCAAGAGTCTATCTAGGATTAATCCTACGATATAAAACACCCTATTCAAAAAGAGCAAAATATTTTAAAGAGTTTAAAAAACTATTCTCTAAAAAAGAGTTCCAAGAGATAGAGATAGGAAAATATACTCAAACAGGAAGTAGCAGTATGGTTCGTTATTTAGCTAATAGATATAAGATGAATCTACCATGGCTCAATCTCTATCTAGCAATAAATCTAAATAATAATCAAAAAAAAGAGAAACTCCTCAAAAAATATATAGATACTCTACCATTTAGAGATAGAGTAATGGCATCATTAGATATAGGAGATAGAGCAGGAGCATATAGTTTAGCATTTAGTGGTATGAATGATAACAGTCGAGATGTTGAACTCTTTAAAATCTACAATAATATGGTTAATGAAGAGTATCCAAGAGGCTCTTTTAGCACAGATTATAAACATCTTACACCCAAGTTAACGGCAAAACATACTACTCTATCTTATGGTTGGAATATCTACAAAGGTTTAAAATCAAAAATATCTATAGACTCATATGACTATAATAGTAGAGATGATAATAGCCTATCTTTTGCATTAAAAAATAGTGATAAGAAGTTTTTATGGGATTTTAGTCTGACCAAACACAACAGTAGAGATGATTTTACCTCATCATCACTTGATTTCAAATATAGATTTAATGATTTAGAGTTGGGTACACGATACTCATATCAAGATAAAACAACACAAACGCCACAACTACAACGTGATGGATTAGAGACCTATTTTGATTTGAGTATCAAAAAAATAGTCAATCAACATACACAACTCTCATTAAACTATAAAAATAGTAAATATAAAAAAGAGAGTGGTAATAGTATAGGTAAATCAGAGCAGTTTCAACTTAGTAGTGATTTTAGAATCAGAAAGGGTTACCCAGATATAAAGTTTAACTCCTATATAAACTACAATAGATATGATGAGGTTATAGAAAATATATTACCAAAAGATTTTGCAGAAGTTGGCACACAACTATCCATAGGAACATCGTCCAAAGAGTCTATACACAACTCATGGAGACCCTTTGGTACATTTGGTTTAGCGTTAAACAATCATCACGATTTAGGAACAGCTATCTCTATGGGAGTTTCAGGCTCTCTAAAAGGAGCAGACAATTTAAGCCTCTCTCTTGATTATAGCAAAGGTGTAGATTCCCTTACAAAACCCTATTATGGGTTTCGGTTAGGGTATCAGTTTTAGCCTAATTTCAACAGAATAGGATAGCCGAAACAACTATATCTAAAATCACATAAAAAAACATTTTAAAATAGTTGATTTATATCAAATAATTTTTTTTATTTACATAGTATACTTTTTAAAAATATTAATCTAAGGGGCTATACTATGAACTCTGAACTACTCTCTATTATTCAAAAAAACTTTCCTCTATCTCCTAGACCCTTTGCCACTATTGCCAAAGAGTTAGGAACAGATGAAGAGAGTATTATACAACAGATAAAAGAGGAAAAATCTAATAATATTATTAGACAAATTTCTCCTATATTTGATACTAAACGGTTAGGTTATAGCTCCTCTTTGGTATCGTTTAAAGTAAAACGTGAAGATATAGATAGAGCCGTAGAGGTTATCAATTCTCATCCAGGAGTTTCACACAATTATGAGAGAGAACATACATTTAATATATGGTTTACATTAGCTATCGCTCCTGACTCTAAACTAGGTTTAGATGAGACAGTAGAGATTTTAGCATCAAAATCACATGCCGTTGATTTTATCATACTTCCTACTTTGAAACTTTTCAAGATAGCCGTGAAGCTAAATACTACAGGAAAATATGCCAAAAAAGAGAAGATAGCTAAACCAAAACGAAAAAATATAGAGCTAACTCCTCTACATCGTAGAGTTATTACTTTGGCTCAATATGATATTCCTATTGTTGCAGAACCATTCAAAGAGGTTGTATCCCAATTAGGTATCTCTTATGATGAGTTTTTTGAAATTCTAAATGAGTTAAAAGATGCTGGTATTATGAGACGTTTTGCAGGGATTTTAAATCATAGAAAAGCAGGGTTTAATGCTAATGCTATGGTAGTTTGGGATATAGATGAAAATAGAGCAGAAGAGATGGGAGAGAGAGCCTCGCAATTTTCTGCTGTGAGCCACTGCTATTTACGCCCTAAATATCCCAAATGGCCCTATAATCTTTTTACTATGGTTCATGGTAAAACAGCAGAAGAGACAAATGAAATTATCCAAGAGATTGCTTCTGAGATAGAACACTTCTCAAGACGACCACTCTATTCCACACGAGAGTTCAAAAAAGTTAGAATTAACTATTTCTCTCATAAATTTCAAGAGTGGGAAGAGTCGAACTCAGGTTAGTACATTAGAGGTACTTAAAGTGCCTCTTCATCCTCTTCGCCTGTTCGGATTCTGATAACTTGTGCAATATCATATACAAATATCTTTCCATCTCCAATTTTACCTGTCATAGCATTCTCTTTGATTGCATTTATGGCAACATCAGCAAACTCTTGTGAACTTACAACAATCTCAATCTTTATTTTAGGAATGTATTCGATAGCATATTCAGCACCTCTATAAAGCTCTGAATGTCCTTGTTGTCTACCATAACCTTTGACTTCAGAAATAGTCATACCCTCTATTCCTGCTTCAATTAATGCCTCTTTGACATCTTCTAGTTTAAATGGTTTAATGATTGCTTCAATCTTTTTCATCATATCTCCTTTTTAACATATATATTAACACAAAAAAGATTATAAAGTAGAAGTAATTGAGTGGAATTGAAAAATGGGAAGAGTCTTTCCCATTTTAGATATTAGAGTGCTTCTGTGTCCTCTTCGCCTGTACGAATTCTAACTACTGAAGATATATCAGATACAAAGATTTTACCATCTCCAATCTTTCCTGTATGTGCAGCCTCTTTTATAGCATTTACAGCTGTATCTGCAAACTCTTGTGAGCTTACGACTATCTCTATTTTTACTTTAGGGATAAACTCAACTACATATTCAGCACCTCTATAGAGTTCTGAGTGACCTTGTTGTCTACCATAACCTTTTACTTCAGAAATAGTCATACCCTCTATTCCTGCTTCTACCAATGCCTCTTTTACATCTTCTAGTTTAAAAGGTTTAATAACTGCTTCAATTTTTTTCATAAATATCCTTTATATTATAGTGGGAAATAAACCTATTAAAGGTTTATTCCTCTCTCTCCATGGATTGACTCATCAAGACCATCATACTCTGACTCTTCATCAACTCTTCCTCCACCTGTAAGTGCTGAAGCGATAAAGTAGACAACAACTGTACCAATTAGTGTCCATGCACCAACAATAGCTACAGATTCAAGCTGAACTATAAATTGCCCTATCACATCTGGAGCTTCTCCTTTTGTAATAGACTCTTTTAAAGGACCGTCCCAAAGGGTTTCTGTATTTTGAAGAGCAAAGAAAGGTGTAGCTAATGCACCCCAAAGACCTGCTAAGAAGTGAATACCAAAAGCATCAAGAGAGTCATCATAACCAAACATAGCTTTAAGTTTAACAACACCAAAGAAACCAATTAATGCTCCAACGATACCAACAATAAATGCTCCACCAACACCTACAAACCCAGCAGCAGGAGTAATAGCAACAAGACCAGCAACAACACCAGATGCAATTCCAAGAAGTGTAGGTTTTTTATAGATTAACCACTCAACTAACAACCATGTTAAACCAGCTGCAGCTGTAGCAATAGTAGTAGTAAGAAGTGCTAAACCAGCAATAGTATTTGCTCCAAATGCTGAACCAGCATTAAATCCATACCAACCAAACCATAATAACGCAGCCCCTACTGCTGTAAAGATAATAGAGAAAGGTTTCATTGCAACTTTATTGTATCCTGCTCTTTTCCCAACCAAGATAGCCAGAACAAGACCTGCTAAACCACCATTCATATGTACAACTGTACCACCAGCAAAGTCTAAAGCACCTGCATCAAAAAGATAAGCACCATCTCCACCCCATACCATGTGTGCAATTGGAGCGTAAACTAAAAGTCCCCAAATAGCTACAATTAACATCCATGTAGAGAACTTAAGACGACCGATAACTGAACCACTAGCAATAGCTACTGTAATAGCTGCAAATGTACCTTGAAATGCAATAAATACATAAGTAGGATATGTTCCACTTAATGCGTCCCATTTAATCCCATTTAACATAATATTTGAGAAACCACCAAATATATTTTGAAGTGATGAACTCTCATTTGTTCCAAATGCGATTGAGTAACCTGCGATAATCCATACTACAAATGCCAATACAAATGCACCCATAACCATAGAGAAGGTATTTAGTGCATTTTTACTTCGTGTCATACCTGCATAAAATAGTGCCAAACCTGCAGGGGTCATCAGTAGTACTAACGCCGTAGAAATCATCATCCAAGATGTATCTCCAGAATCTAGTTTATCCTCTGCAAAAGTGAGAACGGGTAGAGCTAACATCATTAGCAGTGCTAGAAATTTATTTTTCATAAACTTACTCCTTTTAAATTTTAATAAAATAGTATAACTTTATTACAATATAAATAAAACCCTATTGTGTATAAAAATTAATCATTGACTCTATATGGGTATATTTGGAATTTAAAGCATTAGACCCCCTAAAAAATTTACCCCTCTTACCACTTTAGCCCCCTAGAAAAGTTCGCCCTATAATAGATTATCTAGATAGTGGATTATTAAAAAGATTTCTTTAGGAAATCTTTTT
>JALSOO010000228.1 GCA_026986355.1 Campylobacteraceae bacterium
CTCTCATATGAGTAGCACTACTATCATCTCCTACTACCGAAAAGAGAGATACGTTAGCTCCTAAAGAGTGTAGATTGTTTACTACATTACCTGCTCCACCAAGAACAGAGTTCTCTCTATTGACATTAACCACTTGTACAGGTGCTTCAGGAGATATGCGTTCACATGACCCCCAAATGTAGTGGTCTATCATCAAATCTCCAATAACAGCAATCTTTGGTTTTTTTTCTCGTATTCTATCCATACATAAATCCTATATTATTCTATCTTGATTCTCTTCTAAATAACGTTTAAAATCTAAAATTGTAGAAAAAGAGAGTGAAGAGTTAATAATTTTACGTTCCCCAATAGAAACTGTATGACCAATAGAACTGTTGTGTGCTAAATCAATATCACTCTGTTTATCGCCAATAAGCCATGAGTTTTCTAAATCAATATTATATTTACTTAAAATATTATCTATCATTCCTGTTTTTGGTTTACGACAGTTACAACTCTCTTCAGGAGCATGGTTGCAATACTCCACCGACTCTATATATATTTCTCTCTTTTTAAACTCATCTAACATCCATTTGGTTAAGGAGATAAACTCTTCTTGGCTATAATAACCACGACCGATACCTGATTGATTGGTTACAATAAAGAGTTTATAACCCTTTTGAGTAAAAAATCGTAATAACTCAAATATACCACTATTAAATTTAAAATTTTCTATTTTATATACATAACCGTAATCTATATTTATCACTCCATCACGGTCTAAAAAGAGTGCTTTAATCTTCATCTACTGTTTTCATATCTATAAGTTCATTGAGAATCTCTTTTGCCTCCATCTCTTCCATATCTCCTGCTTCTATCTCTGCTAGAATATCTTTGCATTCAGAGTGCATCTCTTGGAGGTCTCCAAGCTCCTCTTTATCTGCAATAGAAGCCATTTTTGCTTTTTCTATCATTGAAAACATCTCATCAATGGCTTCTTCTAAATCGGGGATAATCTCTTGTTTTAAAAAGTTTTTTAATTTTTCACAGTTGCTCATAAGGTAACCTCTATTATTTAATTTACTTTGAATTTTATCAAATTTACTTAAATGGTTTGGTTAATTAAGCAACGATATATATTTTGTTAGTTAATAGCTAACATTCTCTCCAACGCTAAGTTGGCATATTTAACCGTATGTGGGTCAACGACTATCTCATTGATAGGCTTATCATCTTCTATTGATTTTAGTGTTAGGTATAAATCCTCTAGTGTTGTCTCGTTCATTGTCGGACACTCTGGTTTGGTAGAAGATAGAACATAGGTGTTCTCTTTACGCATTCTATTTACCAAGTTATACTCTGTACCAACAGCTACTTTTTGATTTGGGTCAAGAGCATTGACATAGTTAATCAGTTGAGAGGTAGAACCAGTAAAATCTGAAGCCTCAACTATTTTGGGGTCACACTCTGGGTGTACAGCTATTTTAATATCGGGAAATTTATTTCGATAGAACTCAATATCATCAAGTGTAAAGAGTTGATGTACTGAACAGAATCCATCAAAACAGATAACATCTGCCTCTTTTGGGTCACACTCTCCTGTACCAATGATACATGATTTTAGACCCATAGAGTTAGCAAAATTTTGACCTAAACATCTATCAGGAACAAAGAGTATCTTTTTACCAGATTCTAACCCTTTTTCTATGATTTTATAAGCATTTGATGAGGTACAGACCATTCCACCCATCTCTCCTACTTTTGCTTTGACGGTTGCATCTGAATTGATGTAGGTAATTGGTAGGATATTCTCTTTTGGAACACCACGCTCAACCATATAGTTTACAGAGTCATCAAAATATGAACCATCTATCATTCTAGCCATTGCACAACATGCAATTTTGGGCATAAGTACGCGTTTTTCAGGAGCAATTACCTTGACGCTTTGACCCATAAATCCGACTCCACAAAAGACAACCCATGGATTATTATCAGCTTTGCACTTTCTAGCCAACTCCAAACTATCTCCTGTAATATCTGCCATATCAAAAACTTCATCTCGTTGGTAGTAGTGTCCTACAACAGTTACGGGCAATTCTCGTTTCAATCTCTCTATCTCTGCCTTGTAATCTATGCTCATATTTTATGCCTTAAGGTAATTTTTAGGAAAAAATACCATATTTTTAGTTAAAATTGCGATATTAATACGAGATATTGGAGATTTTATGACAAATTTACTACTTTATATAGTAGCTTACTTTTTATCAGCTATACCTTTTGGATTTATTTTAGCAAAAGTTTTTGCAAATGTTGATGTACGAAAAGAGGGGAGTGGAAATATTGGTGCTACTAATGTTCTACGCGTACTTAAAGAGAAAGCACCTCATCTTGCTAAAAAACTTACTATTGCAACATTTATCCTTGATGCAACCAAAGGTGCTATTGTTGTTTTAATTGCTATGGCACTTGGAGCAGAACCTGCCGTACTTTGGACAATTGCTGTTCTCTCTGTTCTTGGTCACTGTTTTAGCCCATTTTTAGGGTTTGAGGGTGGAAAAGGTGTAGCTACTGGTTTTGGAGTACTCTTGGTACTTCTTCCTACACCATCTCTTATTGCAATTCTTACATGGTTTATCGCAGGAAAATTTCTCAAAATATCCTCTCTCTCCTCTCTTATTGGACTACTAGCACTTATCCTATCAGCATATAGCATGTATGATTATCTTCCACATATTCATAGTCATGCTCCAATGATGATTATTGCATTTATAATTTTTTATAAACATATTCCAAATATTATGAGACTTATCAAAAGAGAAGAGAAACAAGTGGTCTAAATATGACTATACATATAGAGAAGTTAGATATCTTAGCCATTATTGGTATTTTGGATTTTGAAAGAAAAAGACCACAACGAGTGGTGGTTGATGTTCTTATTGACTATTCATATAGAGATAAGCAATTTATAAACTATGTTGAGATTATCTCTATAATTGAGACAATGATTATAGATAAAAAGTATCTTCTATTAGAAGATGCTCTATTGGATATTAGAGATATGTTACTAGATAAATATCCACAAATCATAAATCTAAATCTAAAAATCTCTAAACCTGATATCATAGATAATGCAATAGTGGCACTCTCTTTGTATTATTCCTCTCTCGAACACTAAAAAATCTCATAAAACATATAGAAACATTTTGAATTTTTCAGAAATATTTACAAATTATGCATGTTTCTTAAAAAAAACTTTAAACTATTGAAAAATTGTGTTATAATATTAAAAAAAATACAACTAAAGGAACTTCAAATATAATGAGAATTTTAATAATCGAAGATGAAGTAACACTAAGCAAAACACTATCTGACGGACTTAAAGAGTTTGGCTATCAAAATGATGTCGCAGGAAACATCAAAGATGGAGAATATTTTCTAGGTATTAGAAATTATGATTTAGTGTTGCTTGACTGGATGCTTCCAGATGGAAATGGTATAGATATGATTACAAAGCTTAAAGCAAAAGTACCAAAGACAGCAGTAATTGTACTATCAGCAAGAGATGATAGAGATAGCGAAATAGAAGCACTCAAAGCAGGTGCAGATGATTATGTACGAAAACCTTTTGATTTTGAGGTATTGACAACAAGAATTGAAGCTAAATTACGTTTTGGTGGTTCAAACATTATTGAAGTAGATGACCTTATTATCAACCCAGAAGAGGAGAAGATTATCTATGAAGGTACAGAGATTGAACTCAAAGGTAAACCGTTTGAGGTTCTTACCCACTTAGCGATGCACAAAGACCAAATCGTATCAAAAGAGCAACTTCTTGATGCTATTTGGGAAGAGCCAGAGCTTGTTACACCAAATGTTATAGAAGTGGCAATTAATCAAATTAGACAAAAGATGGATAAGCCATTAAATATTACAACAATTGAAACGGTAAGAAGACGAGGTTATAGATTTTGCTTTCCAAAAGGAGCTTAAAAAATCGTTTTGTCATTGAACTCTCTGTTTCAATGACAACCATTCTTCTATTTGCAATTATTATACTATCTATCTATTTCTCAATTACTCTAAAAAACAATATTAAACAGAATATGCGTGACCAAGCATCTTATATAATAGAGAGATACTCTTCACAACAGGAGTATGATGAGAGCATCAATAAAAAACTTCTAAAAAATCTATCAGGATATGAGATAAATATCTTATCTGATAAAAATTATAATCGACAAAAAGGAGTTGTAGGATATACCCACAATGGAAGAAAATTTTTTGAACTGACAAAACACTATCCAAATTATAATCAATATGTAAAAATAGTACGAGATATCTCTAAAGAGGAGCGATTAATCTCTAACATCTACTCGATTGTTCTAGTAATGGTTATAGTGAGTATTATCTTTATAATGTTGTTCTCTTATCTTCTCTCTCAAAAGCTTATGCAACCAATAGAGCTTTTAACCAATAGATTTACCAATATGAATGAGAGTATGCTAGAGTATATGGATTTAAAAGATTTACCTATTGAGTTTTTAAAATTAGGGGAGTCTATCAATCTTCTGATTACAAAGATTAAAACATTTATCAACTATAGAAAAGAGCTATATGTAGGAACAGCCCATGAGTTAAAGACTCCTCTAGCTGTAATGCGTCTAAAAAATCAGATTACACTGATGAAATATAAACAGCAAGATAAGATAAAAGAGACACTACAACAGAATATAGAATCTATCGACACACTAAACTCTATGGTTCATAATATCTTAGAGTATGGACGTGCAGAGGGGGCGCAGTTTGAAAAACCACAACGAATGAATCTAATTAAACTTATGGCAACCAAAGCCGAAGAGTATGAGTTATTGGCACAATCTCAAAATAGAAAATTTATGTATCACTTCTCTGTTCCTGAATTTAGAATCAATGTACAACCACTACTATTTATGCAGATATTTAGAAATTTTATCCAAAATGCACTACGGTTTACACCTGAAAATGGATTGGTCAAGATTGAGACAAGAATGGATTCAGAGAACTTTATTATAGAGATTATTGATGAGGGTATAGGTATTGATGAGTCAAAAGACCTATTTGCACCTTTTTTTCGTTCACAAGAGTCAACAGGAGCTGGACTAGGGCTATTTTTGGCACAGAATGCAGCTCAATCTATGGGTGTGGTTATCAATATAGAGAATAGAAAAGATGATGAACAAGGTGCAGTAGCAACTATTCGTTTCTCACTAACTAGATTTTTGCTCAAAGATTAACTTATTATTTTAATAATATTTTAATATTTTGGCTCTATTTAGCCAATTTGAAACTATTTTTAAATAACTCATAAGGTTTGTTAAGATATAAATCGGAACAGACAATAAAATATAAAGTGAGTATAACAATGGCATTATTAATTGCAAACGACTGTATCGCATGTGATGCATGTAGAGAAGAGTGTCCAAATGAATCAATCGAAGAGAACGACCCAATCTATATTATTGACCCAGATAGATGTACTGAGTGTGTAGGACACTATGATGAACCTCAATGTATCGCTGTGTGTCCCGTAGATTGTATCGGTTCTGACCCAGACAATGTAGAGACGGTAGAAGAGTTGAAATTTAAATTTTCACAACTTGAACTTGAACAGTAAATTACTATATGTATCCATGTACAGCTGTAATTGACATCGGTTCTAACTCTGCTAGATTGGTTATTTACCAAGAGAGTAGTAAATATGGCTTTCATCTAGTATGTGAACGAAAATCAAAAGTTCGTATCGGAGAGGGTGCATACCAAGCTAATGGGTATCTTCAACCTATTGGTATCAATAGAGCTTATTTAGCTCTAAAAGAGTTTATCTCTACCACCAAACACTATCCTGTATCCCAAATTATCGCTGTTGCTACATCTGCTTTGCGTGATGCTCCTAATGGAAAAGCATTTACACAATGGATAAAAGAGGAGTTGGATTTAGATATAGAGATTATAGATGGCAAAAAAGAGGCTCTATTTGGTGCAATAGCAGGAAATAATCTACTACCTATTCAAGATGGGATTACTATTGATATTGGTGGTGGTTCTTCAGATTTAGCCTTAATAAAAAATTCAAAAATTATAGATACCTACTCTTTGAATTTAGGTACAGTTAGACTCAAAGAGCTTTTTTTTGATACCAATAAATCACTAGAAGAGGCAAATAGATTTATAGAACAAGAGCTTTTATCTCTCCCCTCTCATTTTAAATCTAAAAAAGTAATTGCTATAGGAGGAACGGCTAGAACTCTCTCAAAAGGAGTAATGAAGCTTACAGGCTATCCACTAGATACTATTCATGCTTTCTCTTATGATATTCAAGAGTATAAAGAGTATTTCCAAAATATATCTCAAGCAGAGATAGAACTTCTACCCTATCTATTTTTACCAAAAGGTCGTTTTGATACGATTAGAGAGGGGACACTTATTTGGCAAAATATCCTAAAGGCAGTAAAAGCAGAGAGGGTTATAACCTCTAGTGTAGGTGTGCGAGAGGGTGTTTTCTTGCACCATTTTTTAAAAAAGAGTGAGTTTAAATTCCCAAAAGATATAAATCCAAGTATAGAGTCTATTTTAGACCGTTTCAAGAGTCATACTATCTATACAAAAGAGCGTGAAGAGAATGCTATAAAGCTTTTTAAACTATTTTTAAAAGAGAAAAAGGTCAAAAAAGAGCATCAAAAAGAGTTGAGATATTCGATTAAACTATCTCCTATTGGTTATAAATTTAATATCTATCAATCTTTTCAACACAGCTTTTATGTCACTATGCAAGAGTTTAACTACGCGATAACACACAAAGAGTTACTTTTAACAGCTATGATTTTACGATTTGGAGGAGAAGAACTATATGACAAAGAGATTTATAATAGATATAAAACACTACTTCCCAAAAAGAGAACTTTTGTCTATCTAAGTTTTATATATACTATTATCACAACACTATTTGACCAAACAGCTATAAAAGATTTCAATTTCAAACTAAAAAATAGTATCTTAACTATTATTGCTGATGGTTCACTATATCTAGCCAAAGAGAGTTTGGAAAAGATAGAGAGACCAAAAGGTTTAGAGTTGAGAATCATTGACAAGAGAGAGATTCCACCGTATGGATTTTA
>JALSOO010000229.1 GCA_026986355.1 Campylobacteraceae bacterium
GAATTCTATTCTATACAGGTGTTGAGCATAAAATTGGTGAAGTTCACGATGGTGCTGCAACTATGGACTGGATGGAGCAAGAGCAAGAGAGAGGTATTACAATTACCTCTGCTGCTACTACTTGTGAGTGGTTAGGTAAACAGATTAATATTATCGACACTCCAGGTCACGTTGACTTTACTATTGAAGTTGAGCGTTCTATGAGAGTTCTTGATGGTGCTGTTTCAGTATTTTGTGCTGTTGGTGGGGTTCAACCACAATCAGAGACAGTATGGAGACAGAGAAACCGTTATGGTGTTCCTTCACTTGTATTTGTCAATAAAATGGATAGAACGGGTGCTGATTTCTTAGAAGTTGAGAGACAGATTAGAGATAGACTCAAAGGTAATCCTCTTGTAATTCAACTTCCAGTTGGGGCAGAAGAGAACTTTGAAGGTGTTATTGACCTTGTTAAGATGAAAGAGGTTATTTGGGATGCCGATGCAGCTATGGGTTCAAACTACCATGTACAAGATATTCGTGCTGAACTTCAAGAACAAGCTGATGAGTGGAGAGAAAAACTTATTGAAGGTATCTCTGAAGTTGATGGTAACGAAGAGCTTATGGAAAAATACATGGAAGGTGAAGAGCTTACCGAAGATGAGATTGTCGCTGGAATTAAATCAGCTTGTATCGGTATGCATGTTGTTCCAATGCTTCCAGGTACTGCATTTAAAAATAAAGGTGTTCAAACACTACTTGATGCTGTTGTTGCTTATCTTCCATCTCCTGTTGAGTGTGCTGCTATTAAAGGTACAATGATGGATGATGAAGATCAAGAGATTGAAGTTCCATCTACTGATGATGGTGCATTTGCTTCATTGGCATTTAAGATTATGACCGATCCATTTGTTGGACAATTGACATTTATCCGTGTTTACCGTGGCTCTTTAAAGTCTGGTTCATACGTTCATAACTCAACCAAAGATAAAAAAGAGCGTGTTGGTCGAATTATGAAAATGCACGCTATTAAAAGAGAAGAAGTTGATGAAATTTACGCTGGAGAGATTGGTGCTGTTGTTGGTCTTAAATTTACAACCACTGGTGACACACTCTGTGATGCATCAGACAAAGTTGTATTAGAGAGAATGGACTTCCCAGATCCAGTTATCTCTGTTGCTGTTGAGCCAAAAACAAAAGCTGACCAAGAAAAAATGGGTATGGCACTAGGAAAACTAGCAGCAGAAGATCCATCATTTAGAGTCTCTACAGATGAAGAGTCTGGTCAAACAATTATCTCTGGAATGGGTGAACTTCACCTTGAAATTCTTGTTGATAGAATGAAGAGAGAGTTTAAAGTAGAAGCTGAAGTTGGTGCTCCACAAGTTTCATACCGTGAGAGTATTAGAAATTCTGTGAAAAAAGAGTATAAGTATGCTAAACAGTCTGGTGGACGTGGACAGTTTGGTCATGTTTACCTACATATTGAGCCACAAGAGCCAGGATTTGGTTATGAGTTTGTAGATGCTATTAAAGGTGGGGTTGTTCCAAAAGAGTTTATTGGACCTGTTGATAAAGGTGTTCAAGAAGCTATGACTAGAGGTATTCAAGCAGGTTATCCAGTTGAAGATGTAAAAGTTACACTTTATGATGGAAGTTATCATGATGTCGATTCATCTGAAATGGCGTTTAAATTGGCTGGTTCAATGGGATTCAGAGATGGTTGTCGTGAAGCTGATCCATTCATCTTAGAGCCTATGATGAAAGTTGAAGTTGAAGTTCCAGAAGATTACATGGGAGACGTTATTGGTGATGTCTCTAAAAGACGTGGAATTGTTCGTGGAATGGGTGATCGAGCAGGAAATAAAATTGTTGATGCATTTGTACCATTGGCAGAGATGTTTGGTTACTCAACAGACCTACGTTCAATGACACAAGGTCGTGCTACTTATGCAATGGAGTTTGACCACTACGCAGAAGTACCAGGCAATGTTGCTAAAGAGATTATCGCTAAAAGAAATTAATTTTTTTTAATTTCTATCTCTTCTTAACTTATCAGAGATTCTCTGGTAAGTTACTCTCCTTTTTTCTCCTCTTTATAAAAATTAAATATAAATAAATAATTTAATTAAAAAACTATATTAAAGTTAAATTAATATAAAATTAAAATTAAATAATATTTTAAATAATATTTTGAATTTTAAGAGAATTTAATAATATTTAATGTTAAAATAAATTATTAATAAACAATTTTAAATAGAAATTGTTACACAAAGGAGATAATATGTATATGATTAAAAAGAGTATATTACTATTTTTATTAATGAGCTTATCGCTTTTTGCACAAGTTCATTATAATATTAGTACTATTACAGCACCATCTGTTGCTACACAAAAGAGTAGCAATAAGAGTTTATATCAAAAGAGTTCCCCCTCTACCATAACATTGGGTAACTATATTTGGTTTGACCATAACCAGAATGGTCAACAAGATTTAGGTGAGTTGGGTATTTGGGGTGTTAAAGTAAAGCTTTATGACAATGCCAATTGTACTGGAGAAGCAGTTGAGACAACAACCTCTTCAGATATTGGTTATTATGAGTTTAAAGATATTACCTTAACAACCAACCGATACTGTATAGGTGTTGTTTACCCTTACTATTGGACACATACAACTCCAAATATTGGTAATTCTGAATTAGACTCTAACCTTATTGATATGAATAGCAATATGGGGAAAATACCAAATATTCTTGTAAGCAAAACTAATATTAGTTTAGATGCTGGATTACATCATAAAGATACAAATTGTCAAGTTCCAACGCTAAAAGTAGGAGAAGAGGGAGTTTATGACAATCGTAACTCTTGGGCAAAAAGAGCCTCTTTAGATGTAGAGTTTAAAAATGTGGTAGCTAGTGGTTTTTGTCATGAGTATCATAATAGAGGTCCTGAGAGAGGAGAGAGCTACTCTGTTCATTTAAAAGATAGATTAAATTTTACAGCAGAACAGAGAGATAGACTCTCTCGTACCTTTAGATTTATGAGTGACCCAGATATAGTAGAGCGTGTAAATAGTACTTTTAGTAATCGAGACAATCAAATTCTCTTTAATCTCATCTCTAATGCCTTTGTTTGGTACTACTCAGATTGGAGTAGAGATGTTTCAAAAGTAGATGGTTATATTGATAATAGTTGGTTGTCTGATAAGCTCTCTAGTAGTGAAAAAGCTTCATTAAAAGATATTAGTCATCTAATTCTTAATAGAATAGAGGGAACAAATGGTGAAGAGCAGTATCAACCTATGAAGGTTTATTACTTGTGGAATGAGAGCAATGATAAACATCAAGATATTATTGTTCCTGAAACCTCTGTTGTTCCTAAAATGGCAGAGTGTATTGCACCTTTAACTAATGGTAAAATTGGTGACTTTGTTTGGTTTGATGCTGATAAAAATGGTAAACAAGATAGCAGTGAAGTAGGGCTAAAAAATATAACTGTTGAGCTTTATAAAGATGAGAATAGAGTAGCAACAACTAAAACAGATGCCTCTGGTCACTATGAGTTTTTAAATCTTCCAGCAGATAGATATATGGTGAAGTTTATTAAGCCTAATGGATATAGTTTTACAACAAAAGATGCACAGAGTGTATCCTCTCAACTAAACTCTGATGCTAATAGTAATGGTAAAACTGATACTATTATAATTAATGAGAGTAATATAAATATTGATATAGATGCAGGATTATATATTACTCCTCAACCAGCTATTAGAGTAGAGAAGATGACCAATGATGGGAAGGTAGCCAATATAGTTGTAGGTGATGCAATTAAATGGAGTTATAAAATTACCAATAGTGGTAATACGCTACTTACGAATATTGTTGTAACAGATGATAAAGAGGGGGCAATTACTGCATGTAGTGGTGATGGTTCATTGGACTCTTTAGCTCCATCAAAATCTATAGTTTGTACCAAAACAGGAACAGCAATTTTAGGTACTTACAGTAATAGAGTAGATGTAGTAGCTAAAGATGATAGTGGGAATAATATTACAGCTACAGATAGTAGCTCTTATGTTGGAAAAGAGGCTCCAGTTCTTCTTGGGTCAATTGGTGATTATGTTTGGTTAGATAGCAATAGAGATGGTATTCAAAATGAAAATGAGTTGCCACTATCAGATGTAGCAGTAGAGCTTTTTGATGAGAATAGAACGCTTGTTTCTACTACTAAAACAGATAGCTCTGGAAAATATAATTTTAAAGATTTATCTAGTGGAAAATATTATCTTAAATTTGCAATTCCAAAAGCTTACAGTGTAACAAAAAAATCAGAGGGGAGTAATCGAGATATCGATTCAGATGCTGATAGAAATGGAAAAACAGCACTATTCACATTGGCTACTGGAGAAGATAAAACTAATATTGATTTAGGTCTCTATCCAAAATTGGCAAATCTTGGAGATAGAGTATGGTTTGATAGTAATGCAAATGGAATTCAAGATGCCAATGAGAAGAGAGGTGTTGCAGATGTTACCGTTAAGCTTTATAATGATAGTAACAAATTTATTAAAGAGACTAAAACAACATCGACAGGAGCTTATCTCTTTAGAGATTTAACTCCTGGAGACTATTATCTTATTTTTGAAATCCCATCAAACTATAGAGTGAGTCCTAAGAAGCAAGGTTCAAATAGAAGTAGTGACTCTAATGCTAATGTAGCTACAGGTAAAACAGATACATTTACACTCTTTGCAGGAAGAGATGACAAGAGTATTGATATGGGACTCTATCAAGAGGCAACCAAGGTAGGAGATAGAGTATTTTATGATACTAATAAAAATGGTATTCAAGACAATGGTGAGAGTGGAGTTGCTAATGTCACAGTATCTCTCTATCAAGTTAATGGTACAGAACCACTATTGACTACAAAAACTTCTGCATCTGGAATCTATCTGTTTGAAGATGTTGCACCTGGAGAGTACTATATCCAATTTACTGCACCTGCTGGATATACCATTACTGATGCAGGTAAAGGGACTCCTGAAAATGACTCAAATCCAGATAAGAGTGGAAGAACAGAGAACTTTATACTTGTAGCAGGAACACAAAATAGTACTATTGATATGGGTGTTTATCAAAATGTAGTAAGTTTTGGAGATAGAGTTTTTCTTGATAGTAATCATAATGGGCTTCAAGATAGTGGAGAGAAAGGTGTTCAGGGTGTAAAAGTAACTATCTTCTCTGCAAACAGTAACTTTAGTAAAACAATGTTAACAGATGAGAATGGTAACTACCTTTTTACACATCTACCTGCAGGTGAGTATAGTGCAGAGTTTAGTGATATTCCTTATGGGCATCTTATTACCCAAAAAGATGTTAATAACAATAGTAATGATTTAAATGACTCTGATGGATTTTTAAAAGATGAAAAAATTGTTACAGAGGTAGCACTTTTAACTCCTGGAACCAATGATTTGTCTTGGGATTTAGGTATCTATAAAACAGTATGTCTTCCAGGCAAAGCAGTTCTTGGTGATTTAGTTTGGGAAGACTTTAATAAAAATGGTATTCAAGATGTGGGTGAGCGAGGTATTAAAAATGTAGTTGTTATGCTTTATAATAATGATACTGATGAGAAAGTAGCTGAGACAGTAACTGACGATAATGGTCTATATGAGTTTGCACATATTGATCCTAACTTTAACTACTATGTGCAGTTTAAAGTTCCTGCTGGTTATATTGTATCTCCACAAGACCAAGATGATGATAGCATTGATTCTGATGCTGATGCAACAGGAAAAACAGATATTATTACGCTAGAGAGTGATAAAATTAACTCAAGTGTAGATATGGGGCTTTACCATGAGGGTGCAACACTTGGAGACCGAGTATGGTTCGATGAGTTAAATGGTGTAAGTAATGGTATTCAAGATGTAGATGAGCAGGGGGCATTTGATGTTAAAGTAACGCTATATAATGCACAAGGGGAGGTTGTTAAAACAACTAGAACTAATGCTAGTGGAGAGTATCACTTCACCAATGTTGAAAAAGGAAGATACACCATAGGTTTTAGTGAACTACCAACAGGATATATCTTTACCTCTAAAGAGCAAGGTATTGATGAAGAGCGAGATTCAGATGTAGATGCGAATGGTCGTACAAATATAATTGTTGTTAATGGAACAGCCATAATTACCTCTATTGATGCAGGATTGAAAAAATTAACAACAGGAGTAGCTTCAAATGATATTAAAAAAGGAGTTACAGGTCAAAATGTAACTGTTGATATCTTAGCAAATGATGTAGTGGGAAGTTATAACTTTGATATATCAACCGTTAAGATTACTTCTGTACCTGATGGAGCGACACTAAGTGCAGATGGAAAGAGATTAACTGTTCCAAATGAGGGAGTATGGAGTGTTGATAGTGATAGTGGTGCTATTACCTTTACTCCTAAAGATGGATTTACAGGGGATCCAACACCAATTACCTATTCGGTAAGTGATACACAAGGTAATGAGACAACAGCAGAGGTTGAGATTGACTATCCACCACTTGCAAAAGATGACACCATAAATGGAGAGGTAGGAAAACAGATTACTCTCTTTGTACTAGAGAATGATAGAGCAACATCAAGTCCATTAGATAGAGCATCTTTAAGAGTTATAGACCCAACAACAGGTGATGAAGTAGAGACAGTAACGGTACAGGGTGAAGGTGTATGGAGTACAAATGTAGATGGTTCAATTACCTTTACACCAAATAATGGTTTTGTGAATAATCCAACACCAATTCAATATGTAGTCAGAGAGGAGGCTGGAGATGTTAGTAATAGAGCAACTATAACTATTCTCTATCCAGATGCTGTTGATGATATGGTTATTATACCTGCTGGATATCATGGTTCTACAACAGTAAATGTAGCAGATAATGATAGTGTAAATACTACTCCATCTACTGTTACAATCGGTTGTGATGGAGTAGGAGTTAAAAACTTGGTTGTCAATGGAGAGGGTAGCTGGAGTGTTGATGAGCAAGGGGTTATTACATTTGTTCCAGAAGATAACTTCTTAGGCGACCCTACAGATATTCAATATACAATTGGATTAACATCTGGAGAACGTTCAAACTGTGCAACAGTAGATTT
>JALSOO010000230.1 GCA_026986355.1 Campylobacteraceae bacterium
TTAATATGATGCTCTTTTTTATATCTTTTAGCATCTTTTTCATCAACAACAATATTAAAAATCTCTGTTATAGCATCTACTCTTTTAGTAGAAGTTATCTCTGATGAACATTGGCGTAAATTCTGTGTGGCATCATGTAGAAATCTATTGAACATCTGCTCTGCCATCTTTTGTATATTTTCTCTGTACTCTTTGGGTACAAATTTTTTGTTTATAGCACGGTTCAACTCTTTATCTATGGCACTTTGTGCTTGTAGTCGCATATCTTTTATAACTGGTTCTATAGATAATGCTCTAAGCCATCTATAAAAATCATCTCTATAGATTTCTACTATCTCTTTGGCTCTAATCGCTTGTTCCTGTTTTAGAGCATAGTTCTCTTTTGATATAATTTTTAAATCATCTATTCTAAAGAGTTGTAACTTTGTTAGATTTGACATATCATCTATATCTCTAGGAATAGCCATATCAAACCAAACTCTGTCTATATTATCACTCTCTATCATTGATGAGTTAATAATTGTATTTTTTGCAGAGGTAGCTGAAAAGAGTAGACGATAACGATTGAGATATTTATGTAGATTATCCATAGTATCAATACGAACATCGTCTCCTAAATCTTTGGCAATAATCTCTAGCTTATCTCTATTTCGTCCTAATATAACAACATCACACCCCAAACGTAGAAGATTTTTAATAGCAATTATCCCCATATCTCCTGCTCCAATAACCACAGCTGTCATACCAGAGATATTGTTGCCATAGATTTTATAGGCTTGTGTTACAGCAACAGAGGCTATAGAGAGAGGGTATTTTGAGATATTAGTCGCATTTCTAACTTCAGCTGCACACTTTACAGCATAAGAGATTACACGATTGAGTTTTCGTCCTGCCATTTTATGAAAATGAGAAAAACGATACGCATCTTTGACCTGTCCTGTGATTTGAGACTCGCCAATAACCAACGATTCCAAAGAGGAGACAACAGAAAAGATATGAGATATAGCTTTTGAATCATCATATTTGCCATTCATTCCTTTGAGTTCATGAAAACTAAGACCAGACTTTAGACTCAAAAGACCTAAAATAGCATGATAACTAGAAAAGCTATCTTTTGTAGCAATAACTATCTCTACCCTATTACAAGTAGAGAGAATATATGCCTCTTCTATAAAATCAAAGCTTGTAAGCTTTTTTAGCATTGATATTTTCTCTTCATCACTAGGAAAAGCTAACTTCTCACGATTAATCTGTTCACAATTTTTATGGTTAAAGGATACTACTTGATAAGACATCTAAAACTCTCTCTCTATCATCTCTTTTGCTATATTTGATAAATCACTCTCTCCTAATGACTCCATTAGGCGTATTACTTCTATAATAAGCTCTTTTGCTTCAAAATAGGCTTTTGATATAATCTCATGTTTGTTCATTGCCGTTCTAATCCATAATGCCTCATCTTCATTGAGTCGTTTACGATATAAAGATAGTAGATATACTCTATCCTCCTCTTCTAATGCTTCATATAGATACATATATGGTAGAGTAACCTTTCCCTCAAAAAAGTCATGAAGTGCTGGTTTTCCTAATGTTTTGCTATTTGATGTAATATCTAATATATCATCTATCATCTGAAAAGCCATACCCAAATTACGACCATATTTCCGATAAACATTTCTCGGTTTACCTGCTAAAATAGCAGCCGATTCAGCAGAAGCCTCCATCAAAGATGCAGTCTTTTGATAGAGCATCTTTAGATAGGCATCACGATTAGTATGAAATGATTTAGATAACTCAACATCAGCTAACTCCCCTAAACTCAACTGAACAACTGCATTGGAGATAACTTTTGCTATCAGAGGAGAGATACTAGATAACTCAAAAAAAGCTTTGGAGTAGAGTATGTCTCCCATCATAATAGCTGTTTTATCTCCTGAACTTGCATTGAGAGAGATAACACCTCTGCGTCTATTGGCATCATCAATGACATCATCATGAAGTAGACTAGCACCATGTATCATCTCGACTGTTGCAGCTGTTTTTACTGTTTTTAGACTATTACCAGCAATTTTTAAAATCAATTTACTTCTTAATCTTTTCCCATGAGGAAGTCTTCGATATAAAGAAGATACATAAGCATCATTTAGCTCATAGATATACTGTTCTATCTTTCTTTCAACGGCATTTAACACCATTTAATCCTTTTTTATTAACTCAATGATTATATCAGATATAAGCTAAAAACTGTGAAAAGAGTATTACATAGTTTCACATCATATAGTTTTTTACTCAATTGGATATATTATAATTATAATTTTTATAATTTTTATGATAAAATACATTATCTTAAACACGGAGAAACATATGATTAAACAGAGTATAATCGCAATTACAACAATCGGACTATTGTCTATCACAGCAACAGCTGCAAACACAACAGTATGTGCAGGGTGTCATGGAGCTAATTTTGAGAAATCAGCACTTGGTAAATCTAAAATCGTAAAAGATTTATCAAAAGAGGATATTATGAAAGCACTTCATGGATATAAAGATGGTTCGTATGGTGGAGCAATGAAAGGTATTATGAAAGGTCAAGCATCAAAACTTACTGATAAAGATATTGAAGAGATTGCTACATCTATTGCAGGTGGAGATAAAAAAGCAGAAGATGCTAACAAAACAGCAGAAACTAATGCAACAGTAGAAACTAATACTACAAAAGCAGATGCTAACAAAACTGCAGAAGCTCCAAAAAAATAAATCTACACACTCTTAAGGATACCTAATAAAGGGTATCCTTAGATGATATACCCCTCCTCTATTTAAGCTCTCTATTTCTAAATGCCAATAGTGTCAATATAGCTAATCCTAAAATTGTATATGGAACCCACATAGGAATCGGTACAGGCGAACCTGCTGCGTAAGAGTGTAATCCTGAAAGATAATAGTTTACTCCAAAATATGTCATAAGTACAGAGGAGTATGCCCATAGTGATGCTACATTAAAGACAAATATGCTTTTTAGCTTTGGAATAAATCGTAGATGTAGTACTGTTGCATATATTAGGATTGTTACACCTGCCCATGTCTCTTTGGAGTCCCAACCCCAATATCTACCCCAACTCTCATTTGCCCAAACACCACCAAGGAAGTTACCAATAGTCATAAGAAATAATCCTACTATTAGACTCATCTCTGCAATATTGGTTAACTCTTTGATAGAACGGTCAATATTTTCATCTCCATTTTTACCTCTAATAATAAATAGAATAATAACCAATAGAGATAAAATAGAGCCTAAACCAAGGAATCCATCTCCTGATATAATAGTTGCTACATGAATCATAAGCCAATATGATTTTAGAACTGGTACGAGATTGGTAATCTCTGGATTTACAAAGTTCATATGTGCTACACCCATGGTTATACCTGCTAAAAGAGCTGTTGCTCCCAATGTAAATGGAGATTTTCTAGCAAATATAAGACCTGCAACTACTGTTGAACCAGCGATAAAGACTATCGACTCATAAGCGTTTGACCATGGTGCATGTCCTCCAATATACCAACGCATTCCCATACCTAAAACATGTAATCCAAAACCTACAATCATCAATACCCACGATATTTTTGTGATAAACTTGAGTGAAGGGTTTGGTTTGACTACATTTACAAATGAGGCTATCAACAGAATCAATCCTATTAATAGATAGAGAGGTACTAATTTGGAAAGCAATCCAAGTCTATTATACTCTATCTCTATATCAATAGACTGTTTAGATGGAATAACTGTTGAGCCAAACTTTTGCTGATAGAGGTCGATTAGATTAATAGCTTGATTGAACTGTGTACTATTTCCATCTTTTTGGATTTGTGTCGTCCCTTGAAACAGATACATAGTCATCATTCGAACCATTCCTGCTAACTCTTTTGGAAATTTTGTAATAGCATCTTGTGGATTTACCCACTTATTGTTAATATCATGAGGAATAGGATAGATGTTTAGAAGTGAACCACTATAGACCATATAGGAGATATTGAGACGTTCATCAACTTTTACCAACTCTTTATCATACAGATTTTTATCCAAAGGCTTTTTGCGTACTGTTTTGGCTATCTGATTTGCTAATTTATATTCTCCTGTTTTAGTAAAAAAGTCATTAAACGAAGCATATTTAGCTCCCTCTTTTAGCCCCAACTCTTTGGCTATTCGAGTATGGTCTACCTTGATAATATCTAACGATTGATAGAGTTTTGGATTAACCGTCATACCCAATAAAATAGCTGTAGGCTCAACCCCATATATAGATGTTTTACCTGTAAGTTTAGATACAACTTCATGTGCAAATGTATCTATTGGCTTCATTCGTCCACCATGACTTTGGATAATTAATCGACCAAATTTATCAAGAGTCTCTTGGTCATAGGCGTTTACTATCTTACTCTGATTTACATCAAGTGGAGGAAGAGAAGCTGATTGTAGTGGTGAGGTATATCCTAATAGTGCAACAAAAAGCAGAGATAATGAAGCTGATTGTAGTTTTCTAGCACCTCTCAATAACTTTTGGAAACGACTCTTTTTATCAAAAAGATTCCAAATCATACCTAATGCCAATAGGATATATCCTAAATAGGTTGGCAATGTTCCAGGGTCGTGATTTACAGACAATACAGTTCCTTTCTCATCTGGGTCATATGAAGATTGAAAAAATCTATAATTTCTATGGTCAAGTACATGATTCATATAGATTTTATAAGGCAGATTATGAATATTCTTCTCTACATCGGTTAACTCTACCTTACTAGAGTAAGATGCAGGACTCATCGAACCAGGGTATCTCTCTAGCTCAAAATCAATCAATTTTAGAGAAAATGGTAAATCTATTACCTTTGCTCCTAAATTTAGAGCAATATCTACTCCATCAACTGTTATCTTTTTATCTTCTCCTACACGACCTGAAAAGGGAAATAGATTTACATCTCTACTCTTATCTCCAACCGATACTCTAAAGGTAACCATTTCAGGTTTTCCACTCTCTACTTTTAGAGAGTGACTTACATATTTCTCAATAGATTTAGGATATATCTTTTTTAAGACTACAGCATTATTATCAAATCTATACAACTTTTTCTGTTCAAATGTTGAGATACCTTTGGTTAGATTTCCCTCTTGTCGAGTCAACATAGAGAGTGTAGCTATATCAAAATCATGAGTTAACTCTAAATTATTACCCTTTTCACTGATTTTAAAGATTGGTTTTGAACTAGATGTAAGATTTTTATCGTCAAAGCTAATGATAAAACTACCTGCATCATAGGAGTCTCCTTTGAAAATATGAATAGGTTTTCCTCTACCCATACCATTTGAGACCATCAACTCCAACGATTTTTTACCGTTAGGATTCTCTACAAACTCTTTTGTTGCAGATGGAAGATAGTTTATCAACTTAAAATTAACATTTTTACCATCTACTTCAAGAGTTTTAGAGAAGCTATTTCTAGTCATAGAAGAGAGTAGTAACTGTTTTTCAAAATGTTTACTATCTTTGGCACTTTTGACATCAAGTTGCAAAACTTTTACATCTGAAACCATTCTACTAGAACTCTCTCCCTCTCTAATATGTAAAATACCCTCATATCCTACATATCGAGTTATCAATGCTCCAATAGCTATAACAACAAAAGCCATATGAAAGATAAAAACAGACATCTTGCTTTTATAACTCTTGTACTTAAAAATATTATATATTAAAATTAAGATAAAATATAAAAGAAAGAGTTCAAACCATCGAGAGTTATAGATTAAGGCTCTAGCTGTCTGTGTACCGTAATCATTTTCTATAAAAGTGGCTATACCAATAATAGCACCAAAGAGGAAAAGTAGCAGAGAGGCTACCTTCATTGAGAATATTTTTTTTATCATATATCGTCCTATCCGTAAGAAATAATGAGTTGAGTATAACCAATAACTATTAACAAAAGATTAATTTTTAACTAAAAGAACCCCTGATTCTATGTGATTTGTATGAGGGAATTGGTCAAAAATAGCTGACTCTACTACTCTATGACTCTTTGATAGTTCAACTAAATCTCTAGCTAAAGTTTCAGGATTACAAGAGATATAGATAATATGTTCTATAGTAGATATAAGTTTAATAGTCTCCATATCTAGCCCTGCTCTTGGTGGGTCAACCAATACAGTAGAGAAAGTATAAGTATCTAAATCTACATCTCTTAGACGTGTAAACTCCCTCTCCTTATTAAGTGCTTGTGTCATCTCTTCTGAAGATAGACGAATAAACTCTATATTATCTACACTATTCAAGATACAATTCTCTTTAGCTGAATAGATAGAGCGTTTTGAAATCTCTGTAGCTAAAACTTTGTTAAAATATTTAGATAGAGGAATAGTAAAGTTACCCAATCCACAATAAGACTCCAAAAAGTCGCCACCATCTACTCTCTTGACCTGTTTGATAGCCCACTCTATCATCTTGATATTAACAGCAGGATTAGGTTGAGTAAATCCACTCTCATAATATCTATAGAGGTACTCTTGACCATCTATAAAGAGCTTCTCCGTTACAAACTCATCAGATAAAACTACTTTTTGCTTACGACTTCTCCCCATAATCTTAGCATCTAAAAGTTCTTCAACTTTACGAGCTTCTCTCTGCCATACCTCATCAAGCTTTCTATGATAAATCATTGTTATCAAACACTCATCAGTAGTAGTAGCCAAAAACTCTACAGCAAAGATACGATTTTTTAATACCTCTATTGAGCTATTTATAGCATCAAGCAGAGGAGGCATACGTTTTTCTATAGATTCTATCACTTTAGGACACTCCAATATATTGATAGAACCCTTATTATCCAATCTACCCATTGCATAGTTAGCCCCACAATCATCATGCCAAATCTTAAACTCTGCTCTTGCTCTATAGTGTGATTCATTTGCAGAAAAGACCTCCAACTCATCTACTCCAAAAGGAGATAATAAGCCTAAAACAAGCTCTTTTTTTCTCTTTAACTCCTCTTCATAACTCAATTCATACATACTACATGAGCCACATATACCAAAATGTTTACATTCCAAA
>JALSOO010000231.1 GCA_026986355.1 Campylobacteraceae bacterium
GTATCTTGAACATGTAGCCACTAACAATAGTATACAATATATTCCTTAATCTAAGGATATGTGTTGATACTCCTTGAATACATAGTAATCCTTTATATAATTTTATATATTATACTATCGTATTACTTGACTGTCAAAAGCCTTTATTATTTACCTAAACAAAATTCTCCAAACATTTTATCTAAAACTTCTTCAGAATCATAAGGTTTAGAGATAGAACTCAATGCTATTATAGCATCTTGAAGATGATAGGAGAAAAACTCTAACTCTCCTAATATTAATGGCTCTTTTGCCTCTAAAATAGCCTTTTTTGTCTTCTCTACAGCCTCAATTTGACGTGTAGAAATCAACATAAGCTCTTCATCTTGTCCAATAGTATCAAAAAGTTTCTGAAGTCTAATAGTGAGATTTTTAAAATTATCTTTATAGTTAATAGAAATTGGATTATATTTTTTTAAAAAGGTATCATCTAATATATGCTCTAAATCCGATTTGTTAATCGCTACAATAATATCTTTTGTCTCCATGCTCTCTAAAATTTCAACAATCCGTCTATCCTCTTCATCAAAAGGTCTACTTCCATCAAATAGAGCAATAACAACATCTGCATCAGATATAGACTTTAGTGAACGTTCTACTCCTATCTCTTCAATACTATCACGTGCATCACGTATTCCTGCTGTATCAATTAGCCGAATGATATGTGAACCAATTCTTACCTGCTCCTCTATTGTATCACGTGTTGTTCCTGCAATATCACTTACAATAGCTCTATCATAACTAAGCAATCCATTGAGTAGTGAACTCTTACCCACATTTGGCTTACCTACAATTGCTACTCTAAACCCCTCTATCAAACCTTTACGGCGATAAGAAGCATCTACAATATTATCTATTTTTACGATAAGTGCATCTAACTGCTTTAAGATATTGGCTACTATATCCTCAGGAATATCCTCTTGGGCATAATCAATCATCACTTCAGAGTAGGCAGTAGCTCTTAGCATCGCCTCCCTACTCTCATCAATAAACTCTTTTAAATCTCCTTTGAGCTGTTTAGCTAAAATCTTTGCACCATCAACCGATTT
Organism: Campylobacteraceae bacterium; assembly: GCA_026986355.1. Classification (GTDB taxonomy): domain Bacteria; phylum Campylobacterota; class Campylobacteria; order Campylobacterales; family Sulfurovaceae; genus UBA1140. The sequence continues at coordinate 1,089 of JALSOO010000231.1, forward strand.
TGTCTCAATCAATTTAGAAATCGCTTCTGCCTTGGTTAAATCTATTTTACCATTTAAAAATGCTCTTTTAGAGAACTCCCCAGGTTCTGCCAAAACTGCTCCATGAGCCAAAAGTGTCTCCAAAATCTCTTGGGCAACAATCATTCCACCATGACATTGAAACTCTACAATATCTTCTCCTGTAAAAGAGTGTGGATTTTTAAAATAAATCATTATAGCATGGTCAATAAGATGATTATCTCGATTATAGAGTGAGGTTAAATGAGCATAACGAGGTGTTATATCCTCTTTTTTAGATACTCTTTTCGCTAGAGCAAGTGAGCTAGAACCACTTACTCTAATAATAGAGATAGAAGATATACCAGTAGCTGTGGCAATAGCCACTATAGTAGTAGACATAATATTTAACTATTTTCTTTTTTTACTATTAAAATCATTGATAATAATAAATTTCTTTCCATCTTTACCTGTTTTAATAGCAATATATTTATTAGGAAACATAGCACGAAGCTTCTCTAGTGCAATCTGTACCAAAATACCATCTAATGGTTTTGTTTTTCCTCTACCATTCTCTATAATATGCTCTGCAATAGGTTTGAGATAGTTATCTATCATCTCCTCTTGAGCTTGAATAAATTCAGATATTTCTAGTTTGATATAAAGATTATATTCAGAGTTAATCCAATTAAAAAGCATATAGGAGAGTGCATTATAACGATACCCCTCTTTGCCTATAAGCAACGCTGCATCTTCTCCATCAATAAAGATATGAGCAATACCGTTAAATACATCAACCTCTACTGTATCAATATTAAAACAAGCTACACTCATCAATTTTGAGATTTTATTCTCTATATCAATAGAACGTTTTTTATTTTCAGGAGTATCTCTATCATCATCAAAGATTAACTCTTCTCCAATAGGTTCTGTTCTCTTTAGTTCTACTTTATCTTTTCCCTCATCATGAAAAAAGTTATCAACGATACTATCCTTTTGGGGGATTAACGTCTCAATATCTCTATTCTCTTCCACTTTAGGTATAGAATCTACTATTGGTGTAGATTCAATCTTTGTATCCTCTACTACAATATCAGCTACTCTATTTTCAATAGGTTCAATAGGTTCTGTTTTAACTTCTGATATTTTCTTGACAGCAATAATAATTGCTGTTTTTTTAAATAGACCCATAACTCCAGAGGTAGGATACTGGACTATCTCATAATTAATCTCTGTTACTGAACATGCTAACGCTTGTGCTGCCTTGCTGTAGGCATCTTCTAATGTATCAGCTTCAATTCTTTTCATCTCCATGTTCACATCTCCCCTTATAATTTATTTTTTTACTGCTAATTTAGCAGATTTTTGTTTTTCAAATGCGTTGTTTATTACATACTGCTGTCCAATTGTAAATAGGTTGTTAACTAACCAATAGAGAACTAATCCTGCTGGGAAACTAATAAAGAATACAGTCATAACAGCAGGTAACCATTGGAATATCTTCTGTTGCATTGGGTCGGTCATTGTATTTGGTGTAATTCTCTGTTGATACCACATTGAAGCCCCCATCAATAGAGGCAATACAAAATAGGGGTCCATTACAGAGAGGTCTTTTATCCATAATATCCACTCTGCTCCTTGCAACTCAACAGCATTTAATAAAACTCTATAGATAGCAAAAAAGATTGGAATTTGCATTATCATAGGTAGACACCCACCCATTGGATTTGCTCCATGTCGCTTATACATCTCCATCATTTTAGCATTCATTTTTTGTGGGTCTTTGCCATACTTCTCTTTTAACTCTTTCATCTGTGGAGCTAACTCTTTTAGCTTCTGCATAGACATCATACCCTTATAAGAGAGAGGGAAAAGAAGTAATTTTATAAGTAATGTAACAAACACAATTGACCAACCCCAGTTACCTACAATACTATGAATCCAATTTAATACTTTAAACAGTGGTTTAGAGATAAAAGTAAAGAACCCATACTCTATAACATCTGTCAATTCAGGATTGATAGCTTCTAGTACTGCTGACTCTTTTGGACCTAGATAACCATGTAGTGCAAAGTTCTGCTCTCCTTGGATAAAGAGTAGTGCGTTATCTCTATCCTCTCCAATAATAATATTGGATACCTTTAGAGGTTTTTCAAAATTATAAAGAGTAGAGGTAAAGTATCTATCAAAAGCAGAAGCAAATTTTGCATCTGGGATATTTAGAGTCTCATCAACATCTCCATCTTCTAAAATTTCTACAACTCCATTACCTTTTTTGATAAGAGAACCTTGAACAACCATATATCGAGTATGGTCTGCATTTGGTCTCTGCCCAGTAGTCACAAAGTAATCTGCTGGGTTAGATAGTTTTATATCTATATCATAATGACCATCTTTATAGAAAGTCAACTCTTTAATTACAGTTAGAGAGGTTAATTTTTGTGTTAAAGTAATCTTATGAGATTTATTACTATTTAGGTCAATAGAGCTAATAGAAGCTGTATAAGGTACTTTTAGAGCCTCTTTATTGAGATTGACATCTGCAAATCTAATCTCCAAAGGTTTAACCCATAGAGGATTTATAAGTTCTAACTTTTTCCCCTCAAACTCATACTTTTTCTCTAACATCTTCACTTGTCCAATACGTCCAAGCTCATCAATAGTATATATAAATTTATCTGAATGTACTGTTGCTAACGCTTTTATGGTTGAAACAGGTGCTAGTGATTGAGAAGCCTTAGCAGGTACAGATGTTGATGATGAAGCTGAATTCATCACATTTGGGGTTTGTTGTTCTTGCTTTGTTATAACTGTCTCATTTTTATCAATGTTCTTTGCTGTTTTGGGCATAAACATATCAAATAGTACAAATACTACAAAAGATAGTACCAATGCAAGAAGAAGCCGTTGTTGAAGATTGTCGTTTTGTTCCACGAGAGATTGCCTTTTTATAAATTCCTATATATTTAATTTATACTGTATATGTTAAATCATATTAATACTTTAAGAATTATATTTAAAATTAATGGCAAATTATATCAAAAAGTTTTTAAGAGTATCATTGTTTCAAGGCTTTTAGACGTTTGAATACCTTAAAAAACTCATTAGTGGTTTTATTATACTCACTATTAAGTAGATTTGGTTTGGCAACCAATATATAATGACCTGTTTTTAGATTTGGGATATGATTGAGAAAATGAGCTCTAAGCAGACGCTTAGCTCTATTTCTATGGACTGCATTGCCAACTTTTTTACTGGCAACAATCCCAAGTTTATAAACTTCTACATCAGATTGATAGAAGAGTACAAACTTTGAAGTGTGTACTGTTTTTGAGTTTTTATAAACTCTGTTAAAATCTTTAGTAGTTTTAATACTAGAGAAATGTCTTATACTGCTAATCTTTTTCTACCTTTTGCTCTTCTAGCAGAAATCACTTTACGTCCGTTTTTAGTTTTCATTCTTGTTCTAAATCCGTGAGTTCTTTTTCTTGGTGTGTTATGTGGTTGAAACGTTCTTTTCATAACTGATAACCATCCTTATTAGTATTTTACACAGTATTAAATATCTATGCATTAATTTGAAACGAGATTTTATCCTAATTCTACTTAAAAGTGTAGATTAAAAGCCATATTTTCCTATTTTTTTAATTTTTTGTTAATATCATTCCAAATCACGACCCAAAGAGCAACCCTCTATTTTATTGACACGTCCTGCGTGTCGTCCTCCTTCAAACTCTGTATCTATAAAAGCATCAAGCATACTCTCTACTACACCCTTTCCTACTACTCTCTCTCCAAAACATAATATATTGGCATCATTATGTGCTCTTGTAGCCCACGCTGTATAGGCATCATGACAAAGTCCTGCTCTAACTCCTGCTACTTTATTTGCAGAGATAGAGATACCAATCCCTGTACCACAGATAAGAATTCCAAAGCTTCCTTTGTCTGCTACTACAGCATTGGCACACTTTTTGGCAAAATCGGGATAATCAACTCTATCAGCAGAGTCAGGTCCAAGGTCAATAATCTCATGACCTTTCTCTTTGACATACTCTTTTGTAAACTCTTTTAGTGCATAACCTGCATGGTCAGTTGCGATATAAAACTTCATCTCTCTCTCCTAATCTCTTGGTTTTTCCAGTTGCAAATCATCTATAAATGTTCCTACTCTATCCCAACGCACACTCTTTTTCTCATTATCCCATGAGAAGTAGATAAACCAAGGCTTTCCAATCACTAGACTATAAGGTACAGAACCCCAAAAACGGCTATCATTTGAGTTGTCACGATTATCTCCCATCATATAGTAGTGGTCTTTTTCCACCTTTTTATAAAAGGCATTAAAAAACTCACCTCTTTTTGTTGCATATCCAGCATCTCCTAACTCTTTTACAAAAGTAGGATGAACATCAATCTCAACACCATATAGAACACGTTCTACTAGATTTTCAAAAGCTGTTCCATGCTCTGGTGCATATTGGATTCCACGATATTTATCTATATATGGATTATCAACCCAAAGTTTTCCACGCATCTTCTTGATTTTATTACTAGGATAACTCTTTTTGATATACTCATCTCCCTCTACAAAGTGAATATAGAGATGTTTATCTACATAGATAATCTCATCTCCACCAGTAGCTACACAACGTTTAACAAAGTGTGTCTTTTTATCTTTTGGAAATAGAAAGATTACAATATCTTCACGCTGTGGCTTATCTCCCTCTATCAAGTGACCATTGTGGTTAAAATCAGGAACTAACTTGGTCTGAATCCAAGGTAACATAGGAATAGGAATTCCATAAGAGAACTTTTTAGCAAATAGGAAATCTCCTATCTGTAACGTTCTTTTCATTGAACCAGAAGGAATGACAAAGGATTGAACTACAAAAAATATAAGAAAAAGAACAATAATAATTGTACCAGTCCAAGAACTAGAGAATCTATATAGTTTTGAAAAAAACTTACTCATTAATTACCTTTATATAATAGTTTTGCTGATTTTAATGTATTTTCAAGAAGCATCGCAATGGTCATAGGACCTACTCCACCTGGTACAGGTGTAATATAAGAACATTTTGGAGCAACAGCATCAAAATCTACATCTCCTACAAGTTTACCACTCTCTAAACGGTTTATACCAATATCAATAACAATAGCTCCCTCTTTTATCATATCCTCTTTGATAAGATTGGGTACACCTACACCCACAATAACAATATCTGCTTTTTTTGTATGAGATGCTAAATCCTTTGTATAGATATGTGTTACAGTTACTGTTGCATTGGCATTCAAGAGTAGAGAAGCCATCGGTTTACCTACAATATTACTTGCACCTACAACCACGACATCTTTGCCCTCTAAATCTATATTGTACTCTTCAAACATTCTCATAACACCCAATGGTGTACAAGCAACAAAACTATCCAAATTGGTAACCATACGTCCAACATTATATGCATGAAAACCATCTACATCTTTTTGTGGGTCTATAACCTCCAAAATCTTATCTGTATCAATATGTTTTGGTAGAGGAAGTTGTACTAAGATACCATGAATATGAGGATTACTGTTCATCATCTGAATAATCTGAATAATCTCATCTTGGGTAATAGTATTTGGCATTTTATGTGCGATAGAGTAGAATCCAACACGCTTACATGCTTTCTCTTTCATTGATACATACGCATGACTAGCAGGGTCATCACCTACAATAACCACAGCCAAACCAGGAACTGTTCCCTTATCTCTTTTTAATTTTTCAACTTCAAGTTTTACATAATCCTGAACTTTTTTTGATAATGATTTTCCATCTATAAGTTGCATTTTTTCACTTTTATATAATTTTTCGGTATTATATCGAAAAATCTTTATCAGAGAGGTAACCGACAGTTTGAAACTCTTATACTCTATACTATTAATATCTATACTTTCTAATATATTAATTGCCCAAAATGAGGATAATATATCAAAAGAAAACAACTCAACCGATGATAGTTTTTTATCACTTTTGGAATATGGCAGAATGCTTTATAAAAATCCAAGAGGAATAGCATGTAGTAAATGCCATGGATTAAAAGGAGAAGGTGGTAAAAAAATCGCTAAATACTACGATAAACATCAAAATATCAAGCTTTTAAGAAGTAGTGATATTAGAGGTTACTCTCTAAAAGAGTTAACAGATAGTCTAAGTAACCATTACAGAGAAAATGGCAGAAGAAAAAGACATAAAATTATGCCTGTATACTATATGACAAAAGAGGAGATATTGGCTATCTATACATATCTAAAAAGTAATAGAGAGAAGAGATGATAAAAACTCCCTATTGGCTACTAGAAGAGTCTCGCCTAGAATCAAATCTAAAACTACTATCACACATCAAAGAGAAGACAGATATAAAAATATTACTAGCATTAAAAGGTTATGCACTTTGGAAAAGCTTCTCTTTGGTATCTAAATATCTTGATGGCTGTTGTGCCTCTGGAGTTCATGAGGCTCTACTCTCTTATGAAAAATTTGGAAAAGAGACACACACATATAGTCCTGCATTTAAAGAGGAGGATATAGATAGAGTAGCAACAATATCAAATCATCTTATCTTTAACTCTACATCACAACTTAGACTTTTTGGAGATTTAGCTAAATCCTATAATCAAAATATCTCTTTGGGTCTAAGGGTAAATCCTGAATATTCACAATCTCCTGTAGAACTCTATAATCCATGTGGAGTCTATTCACGTTTGGGTACTACCATAAATAACTTTGATAAAAAACTTATAGATAAAATAGATGGACTCCACTTTCATGCTCTTTGCGAACAAGATAGCTTGGCATTAGAGGGAGTAGTAGATGCCTTTGAAGAGAAGTTTGGAGCATATTTAAACGATATAAAATGGGTAAATTTTGGTGGGGGACACCATATCACACGAAAAGGATATGATATAGATAGACTTATAAACCTCATCAATAATTTTAAAAGCAGATACCCACATCTACAAATATACTTAGAGCCTGGTGAAGCTGTAGGCTGGGAGACAGGTACTCTTGTAACCTCTATTTTAGATATTGTTCATAATGGTATGGATATTGCTATATTAGATACATCAGCAGAGGCTCATATGCCCGATACGATTATTATGCCCTATCGTGCAGAGGTCAGAGGAGCAAGTGAAGTAGGAGATAAAGAGTTTACCTATCGTTTAGCAGGAAATAGCTGTTTAGCAGGAGATATTATGGGTGATTACTCTTTTGATAAACCTCTAAAGATAGGAGATAAGATTATATTTGAAGACCAAATGCACTACACTATGGTAAAAGCCACTACCTTTAATGGTGTACCTCTACCCTCTATCGCAATAAGACGCTTAGATGGAACAGTTGAAGTTGTTAGAGAGTTTGTATATAAGGATTTTAGGGATAGAGTATCTTAATTTGCTATAATTCCACCAATAATAGACTTCTTTATAACGGAACAGTATGATACAACTAACAAATCTAAGTAAAAGCTTCGGTGGGCAGACACTTTTTAGAGACCTAAACCTAAAAATGAGTTCAAATCAAAAAATTGGACTCATTGGGCGTAATGGTTCAGGTAAATCGACTCTATTTAAAATAATATTAGGGGAAGAGAGTTATGACACAGGAGATGTATCTATACCCAAAAATTATAAGATAGGTACACTTAGACAACATCTAAGCTTTAGTAAACCAACAGTTAGAGAAGAGTGTTCTCTGGTGTTGAGTGAAGAGGAGCAGTATAACTTTTATAAGATAGAGAAGATTCTTTTTGGACTTGGTTTTACAAATGAAGATTTAGAAAAAAACCCCATGAGTTTTTCGGGAGGGTATCAAATCCGTATCAATCTAGCTAAACTTTTGGCAACTGAACCCAATATGCTACTACTTGATGAACCTACCAACTACCTTGACCTACTCTCTTTGCGTTGGTTAAAGCAGTTTATCCGTACTTTTGAGGGAGAGGTTATTTTGATTACCCATGACCGTGATTTTATGGACGCTGTCACTACTCATACTATGGGGATTCAGAGGAAAACACTCTATATTTTACAAGGAGATACCAAAAAATATGAAGCAAATCTACTCTTGATAGATGAGACCTATGAGAAGACACGTCAAAACCAAGAGAAAAAACGAAAAGAGCTTGAAGAGTTTGTAGCCAAAAACAAAGCTCGTGCCTCTACTGCATCATTGGCACAATCAAAACAGAAGATTTTAGACAAGATGGACGAGATGGAGAGCCTAGAGAGTGAAAGCAATTTAGCATTTAACTTCAACTACAAAGAGACTCCTGCCAAGATAAATCTAAGAGCTGAAAATTTGGGTTTTGGCTATAAAGAGAGTGAAAAGCTATTTGATAATCTATCCTTTGTATTGGAAAATGGAAAGACTCTAGCCATAATAGGAAAAAATGGAAAAGGTAAATCAACACTTCTAAACTATATAGCAGGAGAACTACCAAAACAACAAGGAGAGATAAAACTCCACCCCTCTACATCTATGGCTCACTTTGGACAGACCAATATTGAGCGTCTCAACACCTCATCAACCATTATTGATGAGATTTCATCTGTTAGTCTCAAGATAGGCATTGCAGAGGTTAGAAGTATCTGTGGAACAATGATGTTTTCAGGAGAGTTAGCCGAAAAAAAAATATCAGTACTTTCAGGAGGAGAGAGAAGCCGTGTCATGCTTGGTAAAATTATAGCTACCCAGTCAAATCTGCTACTACTAGATGAGCCTACAAACCATTTAGATATGTACTCTATCGACTCACTTTGTAGTGCCATAGAAGAGTTTAAAGGCTCAACTATTATGGTTACTCATAGCGAAATGCTTTTACGCCGTTTAGCTGATGCGTTGATTATCTTCCATAAAGGAGGAGCAGAATATTTTGAGGGGAGTTATGATGAGTTCCTAGAAAAGATAGGGTGGGAAGAGGAAGGCATAGTAGAACAAAAGCCCAAAATAACTAAACCTAAAATTGATAACAGAGACAAAAAACGTTTGAGAAAAGAGATTATTCAAAAGAGAAGTAGAGAGAATGCCCCTTATAAAAAAGAGTTTGAGTTTTGTGAAGAGAAGATTATGGAGAGAGAAGAGGAGTTAGAGCTAGAAAATGAAAAGCTTATAAAGGCTTCAGAGAGTGGAGATAATCCCATGATTATCGAACTCTCTCAAAAGATAGGTAAAATTCAAAATGATATTGATGGACTTTTTGAACGGCTAGAGGTAGCAAGTGAAGCGTTAGATGAGATAGAAGAGAGATACGCACCAAAATTAGAGGAGTTAGAGTAAAACTTCTTTTGTGATAAACTCCACAAATGCATCACTATCATTAAAGCATTTAGCCACTATATAATCCTCATACTTTATCTTGTTAGCTATCTCTCTATGTTCAATATCAAGTTCATAAACAGTTTCAGAGTTATCAATAGTAAAGGCTAATGGATAAATCAAAACTTTTCTATGATAAGGATTACGCAAAACATCAACTAAATTTGGCTCTAGCCATGCAGAGTTTCCTACTTTTGATTGATATACCAATTTAATTGCATGAAACTCTATACCACGTTCATGTAGATAGATTTTTATAGCTGAAGCATTTGCCTCTACTTGATTTTGATAGGGGTCTCCTGATCTGATAATACTCATTGGTAATCCATGAGCAGAGAGTAACAAATCATACTCTTTTGAGTCTCTCTCTCCTAAAGCCTCTATAATCTTATCTACAATCATTTTTATATAATCATAATTATCATAATAGGGGTCTATAACTCTTATTTTGGGATTATAATCCAACTCTTTACAACGTTCTTCTATATCTTCTATGGAAGAGAGAGTTGTGGTAGTTGAGTATTGTGGATACATAGGAAATAGAATAAGCTCTTCTATACCCTCTGCTTGAAACTTTTTGAGTGCATCTGTAGCAAAGGGAGGTACATAACGCATAGCAGGGGCTATAGGCATATCAAGTTTTAGTTTTAGTTTTTTAATAAGCCGATTGGTCAAATCAGGTAGAGGGGATTTCCCCTCCAAATTCTCCAAAAAGTTCTTTTTAACCTCATCTATACGGTTAAATATAATAATCTCTCGAACTAATGCTCTTGTATATCTATTCATTGTCAATATATTTTTATCTGAAAACATATTGCGTAAAAATAGCTCAACCTCATCTACACTATTTGCTCCACCCATATTCAATAGTAATAATGCTTGTTTACTCAAATATCAACCTTTTAACAAATTAAGAATTCAATAAATCATGAACAGATTCTAATGGGTTCTTGCCCTCTAACATATTATAAACCTCATTAGCAATAGGTAGATATATATCTCTTTTCTTGGCAATAGTAAAGAGTGCTTTGGTTGTTGGTATTCCCTCTGCTACCTCTCCTAACTCTTCTAAAATCTCATCTAAACTTTTGCCCTTAGAGAGTCCTAACCCTACACGATAGTTTCGTGAAAGTTTAGAACTAGCTGTCAAAAAGAGATCCCCTGCTCCACCTAAAGATAAAAAGGTCTCTGTTCTTGCTCCAAAATAGTCTCCAAAACGTGTCATCTCTACTAAACCACGAGAGATTAGAGATGCTCTAGCATTATTACCAAGCTCTAAACCATCACACACACCACCTGCAATAGCAATAACATTTTTATAAGCACCTGCAACCTCTGCACCGATTATATCATCATCTACATATCCCTTGATAAAATTAGGAAAAGCATCAGCATAGAGTTGAGCTAAAGATTGATTGGTAGATGATATTTTTAGAGCTGTAGGGAGTGATTGCTGTACCTCTGTGGCAAATGAAGGACCAGAGATAAACGCTACTCTATCCAAAGAGATAAATGAACCATAAACTTCATTTAAAAAAGCTCCTGTTGAGGTCTCTATCCCTTTAGATGCTACTAAAATATTTTGTCCTCTATCTTCAAACTTTTCCTCTAACCAACTACGCACTGATTGTGCAGGAATGGCTAAAACTAAGTAATCATACGAAAGTGCTTCTTGTAATGAGACAAAGTTCTCTATATCTTTAGGTCTCCTAGAGTTAATGACCACATCATTATTTTGACTAAAAGCATGATATAGGGCTTGTCCCCATTTACCTGCACCTATAATTGCTAGTTTCATAAAATCTCCTATAGTTGAATAAACTCTTCAAAGTTTTCTAAATCGCTATTATACCCTATACATACGAGAGTATCACCTACATCAAAACGATTTTCTAAACCACTTGTTATAAATATAAACTGATTACTCAACCGTTTATCAATCATACCTAGCAAAATAACTCCATGCTTAGTAAAATCAAAATCATCTACCATAATACCATCAAGAGATGAGCCTTTTGGGATTTCCATCTCTTTAAATGAAAAATCTTCATCACTTGATAAGAGTCGTTCCACAAGTTTAGTGGCAACAGGTTTATGTAGAATATTATGAATCCTATTGGCACTAACTTGATAGAGGTCAATAATCTTACTTGCCCCTGCCATTTTTAACTTTTGGGTGGTATGAGGCGAATCCGATAGAGCTACTACTATCGCTTTGGGGAAGAGAGAGTGAAGAGATAGCGTCAAAAATACATTTAAATAGTGGTCGTCCATAACACAAATAAGATAATCATTATCGTTGATAGGTAACTCCTCTAACGCTCTATCATCTGTTATATCTAACAATTTGACATTGGTGTATCCATCTGATATAGCTCGATTATAGGATTGCTCATCATTAACAACAATAGAGAATCCCATCAATTTATAACCCAACTCTTTTGCCAAAAATAGCCGTTGTGTACTATACCCAAACATAAATGCCTTTTGTCTAAACAACATATCGAATCTCCTTGTAGAGAGTTTTGAAGTGTTCAATACTTACCTTTCGACCCATTATCAATAAAACATCCTCCTCTTGCAAATAGAGACGCAGAGGAGGATTAAATATAAACTCTCCTGATGCACCCACTTGAAGACCAATACATAAAATTTTATGCTCTTTAAATTTTAAATCATCTAGTTTTTTACCTACTAATTTTCTATGATATATGAGATTAACCTCATCTAGCTGTGCTAAGTGTTGCCCTGTAAGAATAGCATATATAGCACGATACATTATAGGCTGAGTAATAGCAGAAAATAGCATTCTATTAGCAATAAGAGTAGGCATAACAACACTATCTGCACCTGCAAGTCTACATTTTTTGGCAATATTATCACTACTTGCTCTTGTAATGACTCTAATCTTTGTAGATATAGCTTTGGCATTGAGCGTAATATAGATATTGGCAATATCACTTCCTGTAAGTGCCAATAGTGTAATTTGTGCATAATCAGTATTGAATTTAGAAATAACATCATGTCTACTAGCATCTTCATGTATCGCTCTATATCCCTCTTTGATTGCCTCTTCTACTATCTCTTTGTTCTTGTCTATGATTATATAACGCCTATTGTATTCATCTGCATAGCTCTTTAAAAACATACGTGTCATCTGTCCATACCCACATATAATCATAAACTCTTCACTCTTGTTTATCTCTTCAATCAATCGATTCTCTTTAAGTTCAGTCAATTTTTCAGAAAAAGAGGAGACAATAACTGACGTTACAAATGAAATCATAGCAATACCTGTAACAATAATAACCATAGATACCACCCTACCCTCTGGTGTAACAGGAGAAATATCTCCATAACCAACCGTAGAGATAGTAATCAATGCCCAATAGAGTGCATCAAAAAGAGAATTTATATTATCATTTCCTTTCTCTTCAAATACATATATAGCAATTCCTGCTGTAATAGTGATAAACATCAGAAGAAATAGAAGTGTAAAGAGTTCAAACTTTTTACTTGACAAAACACCCAAAAATTGGTTGATACTTTTGGTATAACGCAAGAGTTTAAAGACTCTAAAGAGTACAAATATACGCAATACCCGTAGAGGTCGATAGGCTGGTAAAATTGCTAATAAATCAATTATAGAGGTCGGAGACAAGATAAATTCAAGTTTCTCTTTGAGTATGACTCTAGTAGGTTTCCAAAGAGAGAATTTTCTATTTAAAAATTTTGACTCTCCATACTCTTTTACTACCAAGGTATGCCAATTGTTATAAACCCATAAACGGGCAAGATACTCAATAGTAAAAATAGTAGTAACAACATATATATCAAAAAAATCTATCCATTGTGGCACATCATGCTTAACCTCATAAACCAAAATAGTAATAGAGACAATAATCAACAAAATCATAAAAGTATCAAAATACTTTTTATAGTGATAATCCTGATTTTGAAGAAAATTAAAAGCAACCTCTTTTACCTGCTTATAACGAATTGAAGCGTTCAGGAAAAAAGCTACTTGTATAATAATTTTTTTTAACATATTCACTCCTATATCTTATTATATAGGAGTTATTCTTTAAAAAAGTTGTTACTTCTGAATTACCCTATGAGCCACAAATTTGGAGTAGTTATCCATGATTAGACCACCTTTTCTAAACCCAAGTCCACAACCTTCATAAGCAAAGAATACACCTGCTTGATAGCTATCTCCTTTAGAGTCTTTTGGTAGCTCTACATACTCTTGGAAGATAGAAGCAAACTCTCCATACTCTCCATCTGTCTCTGCCATTATTTTTTCATCTTTATCAACGATAATAGTATTTGCACCCTCACGTCCAAAGATTTTTTTCTCTACTTGTGCAACACCTTTTAGAGGTTCAAAATCAGTCTCCAAGAGTAGAGGGTGATTTGGATATAAATCCCATAAAATTTTCATAAAGGCTTTGGATTGGAACATTAGAGTATAGGCAGGATTTAGAATAATTGCTTTTTTATTCTCCATAATTTGAGTAAGCAACATTGCTAATTCACTCTCTTCTATACCTATATCCTCCCAAGGATAGAGCTTGAACCAATACTCATAATTTACATCATTATAAAAGATACCATCTGTTGCTGAAAACTCTACATCTTCCATATATGCAAACTCTGTTTTAAATCCTGCTTCATTAGCAATAGTTTGGAGAAGTTTAACTGTACTCTCCTCTTCGGCATCGCCTTTAACTGATGAGAATAGTATTTTCCAACCCTCATAGTGTTTATCAAACTCTTCAATATCATCTTCTAACATAATAAGACGTTTGAAGTTATCGCCTATAGCCTCATAAAGATTATTGAACTGATGATAATCTTCCATATTGTTAAGTTTTAGAATCGCCCATTGTAAAATAGAGGTCTCAAAAAGTGCTGTTGGGGTATCGGCATTAAACTCTATTAGCTTAATCGGTTTTCCATCAATACCACCTGCAAAATCAAAACGACCATAGAGATGCCAATGAACATCATTCTCCCATGACATTTTAACAGCATCTATCAGATTAAAAGGGATACCTATCTCATGAAAAAGTTCATTCTCTATAACATACTCTCCTGCCTCTACAAACATCTCATAAAGCTCATTGGAGGCTTCATAATAGGCATCAGCCTCATCTGTAGTAACCTCTACTATCTCTGAAGCTACATAAGGTGTCTTATCAGGGTCGGTATGCCAATAGAAACCGATACTCTCTAAAAATTTATTATCGGGCAACTTAATAGGTTTTAAATCCATAAATTAACCACCAAATCCACTACTTCGACTCTTTCCAAATCCACTTGTTCGTGTAGAACTTGCTGGTCTAGTAGCAGGTCTTTTACCAAATCCACTACTCTTTTGTCCATTTTTTATCGCCATATTATTGGCTCTTGCTTTTGCAAAAGAGCTTTTAGAACGGCTATATGTAGATGGAGAAGCATAACTAGAGCGTCTATTTTGTTGATAGTTTTGATTGTTAGATAGCTTATTCATCAATGCAGCCCCCAACATACCTGCTGCCATAGATGCCATAAGTGTTCCTGCTAAACCTAATCCACCAGACTCTTTTACCTCATCTGGGTTTTTTGTTAAATTAGAAGTTCCTGCATCTACTTTTTTCTCTTCTTCTTTTACAAGTTTGTCTATCTCTGCTTGAGAGAGTATTCTCTCTGTACCATTCTCATCTCTAAGAATTACTCTTGAGTTTACACTTGGTACTTCATCAATAATCTTAAATGTTCCAACGGGTTTTTCCTCTATGGTAACCGTTGCACCCTCTTTTTGGATAGCAGGTTTTTCTGCTTTTGGTTGTTCAGATGTACTATCATCTCCACCACAACCTGTAATAGATGCTATAACCAAAACGCTCATACCACCAATCATGGCATAGTTTGAAATCTTTTTTATATGTCTGTTCATAATATTCCTTTTAAGTTATTCACAGTCTATTCACAACTGTGAATAAACCATAAAAGTTTCTGTTTATAGTGCCAATGTTGCTACTTTGGCAACACGAGAAGCAAATGCTGATTTATCTTTTGGCTCTAATCCTTCAGATAATTTAGCTGAATCTAAAAGAATCCATGCCATATCTGCAAAAGTATCTTTATCCTCTAGCTTATCAAGCTTTTGAATCATAGCATGTTCAGGATTAACCTCTAAAATAAGTGGAGTCTCTGGCATCTCTTGTCCCATTTGTGCGAACATATGAGCCATTCCAGCCATTGGGTCATTAGCATCTTTGACCACACATGATGGACTTTGCGTTAGTCGAGTAGTTGTTTTAACCTCTTTGACATCATCTCCTAGAACCTCTTTGATTTTATCGGTTAAAGATTTAAACTCTTTAGAGATAACTTCTTTCTCTTCATCAGTTTTAGAATCAGGTGCATCAATAGTAGTTATATCTTTTAATGACCACTCTTTGTATGTTCCAATGGTTGGAGTTACAATATCATCTATCTCTTTATCATCTAAGATAAGTACTTCTATATTTGCTTTTTTATATGCTTCAAGAAGTGGAGAGTTTCTCAATACTTTCTCATTATCTCCTATAATATAGTAAATCTCTTTTTTCTCTGAATCTCCTCTACTAATATAATCATCTAAAGAGACAATACCCTCTTCCATAGAGCTTTTATATCTTACAATCTCAAGGAGTAACTCTTTGTTAGTATAGTCTTGAAAAATTCCCTCTTTAATAACTTTATTATATTGCTCTGTAAATATTTTAAAATCTTCATCTTTTAATTTTTTAATCGCTTTTAAGATTCTTTTGGTTGAACTCTGTTTGATATTTGCTAAAATCTTATTGGATTGTAGAAGTTCACGACTTACATTTAGTGGTAAATCTTCACTATCTATAATACCTTTTACAAAACGTAAATATGTTGGTAGAAGCTCTTTATCATCATCGGTAATAAATACTCTCTTTACATATAGTTTTACACCACTTTGATAATCGGCACGGTATAAATCCATTGGTGCTTTTTTAGGAATATAGAAGAGTGTTGTAAACTCATTTGCTCCCTCTACTTTGTTATGTAGATATGTAAGAGGTTCATCATCTCCATGAGCTAAAGTTTTATAGAACTCTATATAATCCTCTTTTTTTAGATTGGATTTTTGAAGCGTCCAAAGAGCTGTAGCCACATTAGCTTGTTCTGATTTTTTGACCTTCTTAGTGACGGCATCATCGCCCTCGCCTGTAGTCTCATCTTCCCAGTAGTGCATGGTAATAGGATAAGCAATGTGGTTAGAGTACTTTTTAATAACCTCTTCTACTTTCCACTTAGATAAAAACTCCTTCTCGTCCTCTTTGAGTTTAATGTATATAACTGTTCCATGAGCCTCTTTTGTTACAGGTGTAATCTCAAACTCTCCTGTACCATCTGTCGTAAACTTATAGGCTTGGTCTTCTCCTGCCTTTTTAGTGATAACATCTACTCTTTCAGCCACCATAAATACAGAGTAGAAACCAACACCAAACTGACCAATAAGATTGGAATCTTTTTTAGCATCGCCTGTTAGACTCTCTACAAATGATTTTGTACCAGATTTGGCAATTGTTCCAAGATGAGAAATCAAATCCTCTTCGTTCATACCGATACCATTATCGCCAATAGTCAATGAGTTATCTTTATCATCAATATTTACATTAATTTGACCAGCCCAGCTCTCATTTTTGAATCTCTCATCAGTAAGTTGTATATAATTAAATTTATCTATTGCATCACTAGAGTTTGAAATCAACTCTCTTATAAAAATCTCTTTATTTGAGTAGAGTGAATGGGTCATTAATTTTAAGAGTTGACCTATCTCTGTTTGAAACTGATGTTTTGCCATCGTTAATATTCCTTTTGAATTAATTTGTAAAATATGGTGGGATTATAATATATTTTTCTCTTTTTTTCAAGGGTTTAGTTATTTTTATAAGTAAAGTTTAGTCTTTATGACTAAAGTGAATTTTTTTCTATAATTAATCTTTTGTTTTGATAAAAAACTCATCTATTCTAAATAAACAGTTTAAAAAGATATAATTTCAGCTATTTTCAAAAAAAGGATTGTTATGAATTTTAATCGAATAGTATTATTTACTGTTTCAATTATGCTCTTATCTACGCTTTTTCTATCTGCTAAAGATATAAATATCTTACCATACAAAGACAGAGGGATTAAATATTATCCTAAATATGTCAAAAAAGGTTACGTAAAATATGGTAAAGCTAGTTGGTATGGAAAACCTTTTCATGGTAAACCTACGGCTAATGGCGAGAGATATAATATGTACTCAATGACAGCTGCACATAGAACCTATGCTATGGGTACAGTTTTAAAAATAACAAACTTAAAAAATAGACGCTCTGTACGTGTACGAATTAATGACCGTGGTCCTTTTTATAATACACGAGATATTGATTTGTCATATGGTGCAGCAAGACGACTAGGTATGGTAAAAAAAGGTGTGGGAAAAGTAAAAATAGAAGTTGTATCATCAAAAAATAGAAAAAGATACAGTAAAAAATCACATAAAATAAAAGTTGCTAAAGATATAAAACGTCAAAAAAAGATACAAGTAGCCTTTTTTTATAATAAAGCCTATGCAAAAATCTTTAGAAAAAAACATAACCTAAAAAATTCTATGATTGTAAAAAAATACATTAAAGATAAAAATAAAATAGCCTATAGAGTCATTGTCAAATGTACCCCATGGGAAGCAAAAAAACTCCTAAAATCCAAAAAGTTTTCAGGAGCGTATATAATCTCTTAAAAAGAGATTATTTATCAGAGAGTACTTTGAAAGCACAGATTTGAGTCGCTAATAGATCTGTGATTGTCTCTCTTCTGTTAATAATATGGCTTATATTTAAGTCTGAGATACTCTCCTCTTGAGAGCGATTTTTAACGGTAACAATAGAGTTGACTCCTTCTCCAAATGAGGAGATATTTTCAGCAACTAAACGGAGTTGATGTGCATTATTTATCGTTGTAATAATGGACATAGAGTTCTTAATATCGAAATGTTCCAAGATACTCTTTTGGGCTGCATTTGCCAAAAATATAGCCTCTTCCCCTTTTGCTATCGCATCATCTACTAATTTTACATCATGCTCTAAAATTACATAAAGTATATTTTTTGCTTTGAGTCTCTCAACAAGTAGTTTTCCAACTGCCCCATATCCACAAATAATTACATGGTCTCTATAACCTGTCGAAACCAAAGCTCTTTCACGTAGTTTAGTTGGTTCAACAAAGAGTAAATCAGCAAAAAACTTAATATTTTTCAAGATAAATGGTGTCAATATCATGGATAAGACAACGGTTATAATCATAATCTGATTAGTTTGAGCAGATATAAGCTCATTGCTTCTTGCTAACGCAAAAATAGCTAATGCAAACTCTCCTACTTGCATCAAAGCCATTGCCGATTTTATAGATGAACGACTCTGCATAAAGAGACGTAATGAGACAAATAAAATCAACGCTTTTAATAGCATAATTGCTACCAAAAGTCCCAAAATAATCAATCCAAAATCAGCTACTATCCCTATATCTATCTGCATACCAATCGTAACAAAGAAGATACCTAATAGAATATCTCTAAAGGGTACAAGGTCGGCTTCAATTCGATAACGATACTTTGTCTCAGCAATGGTCATACCTGCTATAAACGCACCCAAAGAGAAAGAGAAACCAAAATGCTCTGCTAAAACAGATGCTCCAATAACTGTTAATATGACTGAAGCTAAAAATATCTCTTCTGAATCAGAGCTTATAACCCAATCAAAAAAACGCTCTATAAAGAATTTTCCTACAATAAAAAGTATTACAAATACAATAATAGCAGATATAACAGTATGTATCAAAAGCTCTGAAATAGAGGCATTTTCAGAGGTGAAGATAGAAATCATCAAGAGCATAGGAATAACAGCTAAATCTTGGAATAGTAAAATTCCCAAAGTTACCCGACCATAACCTGAATGAATCTCTCCACTCTCATTAAGTACCTTTAATACAATAGCAGTAGAAGAGAGAGAGAGTGCCATACCTATAACCATAGATGTTTTTAACTCAACGCCAAAAAAACTATATGCTATAAAAGTAAAGAGTAGACTAGATAGAGTAACTTGTAAGCCACCATAGACAAATACCTCTTTTTTCATCGCTTTCATATGACTAATAGAAAACTCCAACCCTATCGTAAACATAAGAAAAACAATACCAAACTCAGCTAAATCAGACAACATCTCTCGAGACTCATCTCCAAAATGAAAAATCTGACTAATAATTAACCCTGTAAATATATATCCAATAACGGTAGGTATATCAATCTTTTTTAAAAAAACATTAACCACCGTAGAGATGGCAATGGTAATAATAATACCCAATAATAACTGCTCCATTTAAACTCCTAAATTAAATTTATACTTTATACTTAACAAAAGAATAAGAATTGTGAATAAATTACTCTCTCTTAGTTATCTATATAATATTTCCCTTCAAAAAAGGATAAATGAAACATATTTTTTATATTTACTATTAAACAGTTTCGATTTACTACTATATTATTCTTCTCTTACTCCCACTCAATCGTTGCAGGTGGTTTTGAAGATATATCATAAACTACACGATTGATTCCATCAATTTCATTAATGATACGTCTACTTATACCCTCTAAAACATCATGAGGCACATGAGCAAAAGTAGCTGTCATTCCATCTACTGATTCTACAATTCGTACACATACGGTGTTGTCATAAGTACGATTATCGCCCATAACCCCTACTGATTGGACATTTAGAAGCACGGTAAAGGCTTGCCAAACTTTATCATAATATCCTGTTGCTCTTAACTCCTCTTGCATAATAGCATCAGATTCACGAATTAGATGTAGCCCATGCTCTGTTACTGCACCCATGGTTCGTATAGCCAACCCTGGCCCAGGGAATGGGTGACGACCTATCATCTCTTTTGGCAATCCCAATTCAAGTCCAAGTTTTCGTACCTCATCTTTAAATATCTCTCGTAGAGGTTCAACCAGCTCAAAGGTCATCCAATCAGGTAGTCCACCTACATTATGGTGTGATTTAATAGTCTTAGATGGACCTTTGACCGAAACCGACTCAATCACATCTGTATAGAGTGTGCCTTGTGCTAAGAAAGCTACATCGGTATGTTTTTTAGCCTCTGCATCAAACACCTCTATAAACTTCTCTCCAATAGCTTTACGTTTCAATTCTGGGTCAGAGATACCCTCTAAAACTCTCATAAACTCCTCTTTGGCATCAATAGTAATTAGAGGAATATCAAGAAGTTTAAACATATTTTGAACATCTTCTGCCTCATTTTTACGGAGTAATCCTTGGTCTACAAATACACAGATAAGCTGTTCTTTTGGTAGAGCTTCATTTAGCATTGCAGCAACAACAGAGGAGTCTACTCCACCACTTACACCACATAGAACCTTCTTATCTCCTACCTGCTCTTTTATTGCCCTTATCTTCTCTTTGGCAAATCCACCCATATTCCATGTACTATCACAACCACAAATATATTTGGCAAAGTTTTTTAGAAGCTTTGTACCCTCTACTGTATGATGTACCTCTGGGTGAAATTGAAAGGCATAGATATTTTGTTCTACATTGGCAATCCCTGCAAATGGAGAGTTTTCAGAGCTACCAATAACTTCAAAGCTTTCAGGAATCCGTTCTGCTCTATCCCCATGACTCATCCATACTGTTTCATTATTTCTCATTCCCTTAAATATTTTATGCTCTGTAATGGTCAATTTTGCTTTTCCATACTCATGATGGTCAGCCGATACAACCTCTCCACCATAACGTTGTGTAATCAACTGCATACCATAACATATTCCCATAATAGGAATACCCATAGACCAAATACCCTCACTAGGTTTATAGGCATCTTCTGAATAAACAGAAGCAGGACCACCTGATAAAATAATCCCTTGTGGTTTACGTGCTTTAATATTTGCTAAACTCTCTCTATAAGGAACTACTTCACAGTAAACCCCTGATTCTCTTAATTTTCTTGCTATTAATTGTGTATATTGTGAACCAAAATCTAAAACGAGAATAGGTACTTGTTTCATATGTTTTATCCTTATGTTATCTATATTTTTTATTTAGTGGAAGTATACACTATCTTTTATGAGAGGGGGTTAGGGTTTAGAGTCTCCTTTTATATTAAAATTCAATGTTAATTTGACATTTTCACTATATTCTGTTATATTTACAAATTAATTATTGATAATAGTTCTGGACTCATGAGATATTCACTATATTTCTTACAACACTAATTTTAGTTTTGTAATAAGTATATTGTTAAAATAAAAGGAATAGCCATGAAGAAAAATATATTATTGAGAAAAGATTTACTCTTTAGTAGCATACTCTCCCTATCTATTGTCTCTTACTACCTCGTTCCTAGCTTAACTAGTGCAGATGAAGAGAACACTTCTCTCTCTAGTACTATTATTACAGAAAAGATTATTGAAAATCCACTCAAAAAAAAGATACTAAAAGAGAAAGAAAAAGCTCAAATAGCACTCAACAAAGCAATAAAAGAAGAAAAGTTAGCAAAAGAGATTGAGAAGAAAGCTGTTAAACGTAAAGAAGAGGCAAAAAAAGAGTTAGATGAGTGTTATAAAATAGAAAAGATTGCTAGAGAAGTAGCTAAAAAGAGTAAAGGTCAAGTATTAGAAGAAGCAATGACAGATATCCAAAAAGCTCTATTAAAGAGTAAAGAAGCACATAAAAAGTTTGATAATGCAACAAAAGCTGAAATAGTAGCAAAAGATAATCTTAAAAAAGCTATGGATATAACTAAAAAATATATTGATAAGGTAGCTAAAAAAGCAATTAAACTTGAAAAAATAGCTAAAGAAGAGGCTGAAAAAGCTACTAAAATCAAAGAAAAACGAAAAGAAACTGTAAAAAAAGCAGTAGAGATTGAAGAACTTGTAAAAGCCAATATTAAAGAGATAGAAAAAGAGCATAAAATAGCCAAAGAAAAATTAACTCAAAGCAGTAATCAGGCACAAAAAGAGGTTATAAAGAGAGTTAAAGAGTTAGAGATAGCAAAAAAAGTAGCAAAAGAGAGACTAAAAAAAGTTCAAAGTATAAAAGAAAAAGCACAAAAAAGTGTAAATGAAGTATCTAAAATTGAAAAAAAAGCAGAAAAAACAGCAAAAAATGCTAGTGAGGAGGCAAAGAAAAGAACCAATGATGTTATTTTAAAAGCAAATAATGTAAAAGATAAAGTTTGCAAAGATGCCAAACTATTAAACGTTGCAAAAGAACAAGCATTATTGGAGTTAAAAGAGTCTAAAAAAGAGTTAGAGATAGCACATGAGGTTGCAAAAAAAACAACAGGAAGTGGAAAAGAGAAGGCAAAAGTAGAACTCATAAAAGCAATTGAAACTAAAGAGCAGATAGAAAAAAAAGCAGAAGAGATAACTAAAGCAGAATTAAAAGCACAAGAAGAGGCTAGAAAAGCAAGAGAAAATAGAAAAAAAGCATTAAATCTAGCAATTGAAAGGGTTTCCCAAGAGGCAAAAGAGAGTGTTGATATTGCTATAAAAGAGGTTATGGGTAGAGCTAAAAAGAGAATTGAAGTTCTTTTAAATCAGAAGGATTAAAGTATGCTAAAAAAGATATTTTATTGCTTTATAGCTCTTTTATTTATACTATTAAGCTACTTCTTTACAACAAAAGAGACTTCTAAAACTCCAATAGATAATAAAGAGCAAGTAGTAGAGAGTATCTCTCAAATTAGAGAGAGACAAGAGTTAGAAGAGGCTATTAAAAAGATTTATCAAGAGGCAGGAGAAGAGCTTTCTATCAGAGTAGAAAAGATTATAAATAATGCAAAAGAGGATATAGACTTTATTATTGCATTAAAACCAAGTCAGATAGTAGCAATAAATAAACAGCAATCAATAACAAATAGAATTAAACATCATAAAAAAACTACTTCAAAACTTAAATATATGCCTCTTCCAAATTTCAAGAAATATCCAGCAGGAAAAGAGAGAAAAGAGATTTTCTTTAAATATTTTTTCTATCTTGTTGAGAGTAGAAATCAAGAGATTCTTAAAATGAGAAAAAAAGTTATTAGATGGAAAAGAGATAAAAATAGTATAACAAAAGAGGATAAAAAAACAGTTCTCTATTTAGCCAAGAAATATGAAATAGAAGATTTTAAAATCGAAGATAATAGCAGTTGGAATAGACTTCTAGCACGTTTAGACATTGTCCCAGCATCTCTAGCTTTAGCACAAGGAGCAAAAGAGAGTCAATGGGGAACATCACGTTTTGCACGATATGGATACAACTATTATGGTCAACGCTGTTTCTCACAAGGATGTGGTATTGTTCCTAAAAAGAGGGGAAATAGAAAGTTTGAAGTCAAAACATTTAGTTCCCCTAGAGAGAGTGTAAAGAGTTACATTCACAATATCAATACCCATTTTGCCTATGAGAATTTACGCAAAATACGCAGTAGTCAAAGAGCAAAAGGTAGACATATTAAAGGGTTGGTATTGGTTTCCAACTTAGAGAAATATTCAGAACGAGGTTCAGATTATATAAAAGAGTTGAAATCATTTATTTGTTATAATAATCTATTTAAATATGACGTACATTAAGAGTGATAACCTCATCAATATTTTGAGCTATTCTTGAAACTCTATCTTGCCACAACTCCCCAAACTCTTTTTTATCGTGTGGGGTTGCATTGCCTTGCATGATTTTACCCATTAACTCTTGCTGTTTTGGATTGGGCTTGATAGAGTTTGGATTATAATCTATCTCTACCGAAGCTTTGGTATCGACTCTTGTAAATTTAATAGAAGATTTTATATCTGC
>JALSOO010000232.1 GCA_026986355.1 Campylobacteraceae bacterium
AGTTAATCCACTCTCATGACTCATACCATTAGAGTGCATCATCTCATGATGAATATACTCATATACACCATAAACAATATCACCATTTCTTCCTTGAGTCCATAAGCTTCCTTCCCATAAAGATGCCCAACTTCCTATATTTCTCTCTCCTGTTGTAGAGAAATGGCTTGGCTGACCAGCTCTACCTTCTGCATTATAAAAATAACGCATTGCTTTAAATTCGGTATAGTTGTTTGGAGATAGAGCAGCAAAAAATCTCTTGTAGAAAAATGAATCTTTTGTTGCACCTGTGGCATAAGTGTCTGAGCCTTGATATGTATCTGAATAATCCATATCTCTATAACTTGTTTTATGGATATATGCATCAATAGATTTAATACCATCTACTCTATTATAAAGGTGATTCCATGTTGCAGTAACTCGGCTAAATACTTGTTGTTCTGATATATTAGAATTTTTATTTGCAGTATCCGAATAGATAGTGTCATTCCTCGTAGTTGGTGTGCAATAGATGGTAGTATCATTGCTAGATTTATTACAATCAACTCCTCCAAATGATATATGCAAATTATACTGCCCTACCGTATGAAAAATAGTAGCATTATTCTCATTTGTCCAATTTAGAACATTTTTACTATATGGCTCTATATCGGTATCAAACACAAGTCGTAAAAAGTGTTTATGATTACTGCTGTCTGTATAGGTTGCTATAAGTGAATGCAAAGTTCTATAAGAGTCATTATAAAGAATCGTTTGCCCACCCTCATTACTTAGGTTTTGGTCTGTGGCTTTAACTACCTTACCTTTTAGAAGAGGTGCAGAGGTAGAAGAGGTTACAGATACTTGCACATCTTCAATAGTGTTTGTTGAACTCATATCAAACTGTTGGTTTTGAATGTTTTTCCCTAATATAGAGAAGTAATTTTCATAGAGTATTGGAGTATCGTTATTAACAGTAATAGAGATATTATAATCACCAATATCTAAGATTGGAGATATATCTCCTTTGGGAATACTCCAAGTGCCGTTATTGTCAATTGTTGGGGTATAATCATGCCCATTAATACTAATGGTCACTGTATCACCATCGTGATAACTGTTTGGCAAATAACCACTAAGTGAAGGCTTGACATCTAATGTATAGTAAGTATCTACTGCCATTTTATCTGTAATATCAACACGAATACTCTTTGTAGCACTCTCAATACCATCACTTACCTCTACATCAAAGGTATAGCTATTTTGTGACAAGAGACCATTGACATAAATATTGCCACTATTGTCTATTCTAAAAGGCACACTTTTTTGCACTATTGAGTAGTTTAAAATATCATCTTGATAATCTATACCTTTTACTGTAAATATAGGTGTAGATTTATCTTTGTATCTTCCTATGGTTGTGTTAAGTTCACTATTTGTTATGGCTGGTTTTGTTTGGGTTATAAATCCATAAACTTCAACTTCTGTCATATGAAGATTTTTATCACCATCTGCTTTCACTAAAATATACTTACCAACAGCAGGAGTTGCAAG
>JALSOO010000233.1 GCA_026986355.1 Campylobacteraceae bacterium
AATCTTAGCATCATCTCTCGTAGCTGCCAATCTAGGAATAGCAACTGCTGCTAAAATACCGATAATTACGATTACAAAGATTAATTCAATCATTGTAAAACCTTTTTTCATAGAGACATTGTTTGTATTTGTCATAAATACTCCTTAAATATTTTTAGTTCTTTTCTTTGTTTTTGAACTAGGAGTATTATAAACTAAAAAACAATATAAATAACTTAAATTATATTTTTAATTTAAATTTTTTTTAATATTACTTTTTCTCTAATGAATTTTTAACCATAAAAGTTCTTATCTGTTCTTCACTATCAAAATTTCTCTTCATCGCTTTTAGATATAGTTGTAGTAATTTTATAGGGTCACAATCTCTATTGGGATAGACCTCGTTATCTGATAAATCATTTTGGATATATTGAGCAAATATATCATCTAACTCCACATTAAATTGCCTACCTTTAATATTAAAAATAACTTTTTTCATAAAAACTCCTTCTCTTTTATATATGATTATAGCAATTATTAGATTATTAATGTATAATTAATATATATTAAATATTATATAATATATTATAACCTAAAAGGAGAACTCTTGGCTTTGTTAGATAAACTATTACATCAATTTGAAACCATTTTAGCTAAACAAAAAGAGCTTGAAACAGAGAATATCCGATTAAAAGCTGATAATCTTAAATTAAAAGAGGAGATTAGAATACTGAAGCAGACTGAAAAACTCAGGAAAAATATCAATCAAAAACAAGAAGAGAACATACAAGAATTAGCATTACGATTAAAAAAACTTCTTTCAGCCTAAAAACAAAGAGACAATATGCCCAAATTTAGACTATCTAGCCCATACCAACCATCAGGTGACCAACCCAAAGCCATTGAAACACTCGTTGACTCTATAGAGAAAGGAAATCGCTATCAGACTCTATTAGGAGTTACAGGTTCAGGAAAAACCTATACCATGGCAAAAGTAATAGAAGCTACACAAAAGCCAACGCTTATTATGACGCATAACAAAACTCTAGCTGCACAGCTATATAGTGAGTTTAAAACATTTTTTCCTGATAACCATGTGGAGTATTTTATTAGCTATTATGATTACTATCAACCAGAAGCATATATTCCTCGGCAAGATTTGTTTATAGAAAAAGACTCCTCTATCAATGAAGAGTTGGAGCGTCTACGTCTCTCTACTACGGCTTCGCTACTCTCTCATAATGATGTGATTGTTATCGCTTCGGTATCGGCTAACTATGGTTTAGGAAGTCCAGAGGATTATAAGAGCATTGTACAAAAGCTAATTGTAGGAGAGGAGTATGCCCAAAGAGCCTTACTACTTAAATTAGTAGAGATGGGTTATAAGCGTAATGATGAGTTTTTTGACCGTGGGGACTTTAGGGTCAATGGAGAGGTAATAGATATATATCCTGCCTATAATGAGGAGTTTGCTATTAGAGTTGAGTTTTTTGGAGACGAGATAGAAGATATTTATAGCTTCAATACCTTAACCAATGAGAAGATAGAGTATCTCAAAGAGGCAACTATCTACTCTGCAAATCAGTTTATTGTCTCCAAAGAGAAGTTGGCAATAGCTGTAAAGAGTATAGAACAAGAGCTTGGAGAGCGTTTGTCATATTATAAAGAGCAAAATAGAATGGTCGAACACAATAGACTCAAACAGCGTGTAGAGTTTGACCTAGAGATGATAGAGGCTACAGGAATGTGCAAAGGTATAGAGAACTACTCACGACACCTTACCCAAAAAGCAGAAGGAGAGACACCCTTTACTATGATGGACTATTTTGAAACGATGCACGATGACTATTTGGTTATGGTCGATGAATCTCATGTATCACTCTCACAATTTAGAGGAATGTATGCAGGAGACAGAAGCAGAAAAGAGGTTCTAGTAGAGCATGGTTTTAGATTGCCATCTGCGTTGGATAATCGTCCATTGATGTTTGATGAGTATATCAATAAACCTCCTCATTTTCTATTTGTCTCTGCTACCCCAAAAGAGTTAGAGCTTGAACTATCTAGTGTCGTAGCTGAACAAGTGGTGCGACCAACAGGTCTAATTGACCCACCTATTGAAGTGATTTCAAGTACCTATCAAGTCGAAAATCTATATGACCGTATGAAGCCTATCATAGAAAAAGGAGAGAGAGTTTTAATTACCGTACTTACCAAAAAAATGGCAGAAGAGTTAACCACCTACTATAATGATTTGGGGTTAAAAGTGCGTTATATGCACTCGGATTTAGATGCTATAGAACGTAATCAAGTGATACGTTCTCTGCGTCTAGGAGAGTTTGATGTTTTAGTAGGGATTAATCTACTTAGAGAGGGTCTTGATTTGCCAGAGGTAAGTTTGGTTGCTATATTAGATGCAGACAAAGAGGGATTTTTACGCTCCACCACAGCACTTATCCAAACAGCTGGAAGAGGAGCTAGAAATGTCAATGGTCGTGTATTGATGTATGCCAATAAGATTACAAACTCTATGAGAGAGACCATAGAGATTACAGAGCAACGGCGTAAAAAGCAGATAGCATATAATAAAAAGCATGGCATTACACCAAAAACAACCATTAGAGAGCTTGATACTGATTTAAAAGTAGAAGATTCTGGAGAAATATATAATAAAAAGAGCAAACTAGATAAAATACCAAAATCAGAACGACAAAAGATAATCAAAGAGTTAAAAGCCAAAATGCTAGTAGCATCTAAAAACTTAGAGTTTGAAGAGGCTGCTAGGTTACGTGACCAGATAGCTAAGATTAAGAAGTTATAATGCAAAAAAATATAGATTTAAGGTAAAAATATGAGTATAGATTTAACCTCTCCCAACCTCTACTTTAACCGTGAACTATCATGGTTAAAATTTAATACTAGAGTACTAGCCCAAACAAAAGATAAATCACTTCCTCCACTAGAACGTATGAAGTTTCTTGCTATTTATGGCACAAATCTTGATGAGTTTTATATGATTAGAGTAGCAGGATTAAAAGCTCTCTTAAAGGCACGTGTCCAAGAGACTGCTATTGACAAAATTACACCCACAGAACAGCTAAAAGCTATCCATAAGACGATTCATAAAGAGCAGAAGATAGTAGAATCCTCATTTCAAAATATTATAAGTGAACTAAAAGAGCATAATGTCTATATCAAAGAGTATGATGAACTCTCACAAAGAGAGCAAGAGGTTATAAAACATGAGTTTTTTGAACAGATTTATCCTGTTATTATGCCTATTGCTGTTGATGCTATGCACCCCTTTCCACATCTCAATAATCTTAGTTTTGCATTGGCACTCAAGCTAGAAAACTCCAAAGGAGATATAAAATATGGGCTTATTCGTATCCCTAGAATTATGCCACGATTTCTACAGGTAGATTTCTGTTATGTGCCTATTGAGTCTATTGTAGACCACTTCTCTACCGAACTCTTTTATGGTATGAAAAAACTAGCCTCTATCCCATTTAGAGTGACACGCAATGCAGACTTGGAGATAGAAGAGGAGGAGGCTGATGATTTTATAGAGATTATGGAAGAGGGATTGAGAGCTAGAAATAGAGGAGTATTGATTCGATTGGAGCTAATGGAGGGGGCTGATGAGTCTCTACTAAAGTTTTTGACAACCCATCTCAAACTAGACCCTTTGGATATATACTACTACAATATGCCTCTAAACTTGGGTACACTTTGGGATATTGTAACGGAAGAGAAACTAGCCTATCTAACACTACCCAACTATAGCCCAAAGATACTCCCACCCTTTGATGAAGATAATGATATTTTTAAAACGATTGAGAAACAAGATGTACTTCTCTATCACCCATATGAGAGTTTTGACCCTATTGTCAACTTTATCCAAGAGGCTGCAAAAGACCCCAATACACTATCTATGCGTATGACTCTGTATAGAGTTGGGAAAAACTCTCCTATCGTTAAATCACTTATCAAAGCATCAAAAGCAGGAAAACAGGTAACCGTTTTGGTAGAGTTAAAAGCACGTTTTGATGAAGAGACCAATCTACACTGGGCAAGAAAGCTTGAACAGGCAGGAGCACATGTTATTTATGGTATCAAAGGGTTAAAAGTCCATGCCAAAGTAGCACAAGTAACCAAAAGAAAAGGGAAAAAGCTCCAAGCATATGTACATTTAGCCACAGGAAACTATAATCCTAGTACATCAAGAATCTATACCGATATTAGCTATTTTACATCTAAACCTGAATTTAATAGAGACGTAACTAAGTTTTTCCACTTTATTACAGGTTTTTCGGATAATAGCGAACTTAATATGCTCACACTCTCCCCTGAACATCTAAAACCTAAGCTTATTAATATGATAGAGTATGAGGCATCGTTCAAAGATAAAGGGCTGATTATATTAAAAGCCAACTCATTAGTTGACCCTGATATTATCCAAGCTCTATACAAAGCCTCTATAAAGGGGTGTAAAATAGAGCTTATTATTCGTGGTATCTGTACCCTACGACCTGCTATAAAAGGGATAAGTGAAAATATCTCTGTCTACTCTATTATTGGGAAATATCTTGAACACCCTAGAATCTACTACTTTAAACATGATAAATATCAGTGCTATATCTCCTCTGCTGATTTAATGCCTAGAAATCTTATCCGTAGAATTGAGATTCTAACACCAATTATAGAAAAACCATTGATACAAAAGATTAAACAGATACTCTCATTGCAACTTCAAGACAATGTTTTACGTTGGAAGCTAAAAAGTTCAGGAGAATATAAACAGGTTAAGCAAAATGACGATAAAGTAATTAATAATCATGAGATTTTAGAGGAGTATATTACCAAGATACACAATCAAAGTAAAAAAGAGACTCCTGCTTATGTTAAAAAATTAGCCAAAAAAGTGTTAAAGGATTAAAAATGTTGATTAAATATAAAGAGTGGACTCCAACTCTAAAAAAAGGAGCATGGATAGCCCAAGGAGCAAGTGTAATTGGTCGAACAACTATAGGAGAGGACTCCTCTATATGGTTTGGTACGATTATTCGTGGCGATGTGCATTATATAACTATTGGAGATAGAACATCAATTCAAGACCTATCAATGGTACATGTTACTCATCATAAAAAAGATGATATGAGTGATGGGAATCCTACTATTATAGGTAATGATGTAACAGTAGGTCATAGAGTAATGCTACACGGTTGTACTATAGAAGATGCTTGTCTCATTGGAATGTCTGCTACTATATTAGATGGAGCTGTAATAGGCAAAGAGTCTATTGTAGGTGCTAGTTCATTGGTCACAAAAAACAAAATTTTTCCTCCACGAAGCTTAATTATGGGTAGTCCTGCTAAAGTAGTTCGACAATTAACAGATGATGAGGTAGCAGAGCTATATGCATCAGCAGAGCGTTATGTAAAATTCAAAGATAGCTATTTGTAATAAAGAAACAACTTTTATTCACAATCTTATGTTAGAATTCAGTAAAAAAGGATTTTATCATGAGAAGAGTAAAGGTTTTAATGATTTTCTCTATACTTCTATTAATAAATGGATGTATAAAAAGAGAGAATGGTGTAACGGTAAAAGTACCACCCACAACAACACATAACCCAGTATATACAACTCCTAGACAAACAAATACTACTACTACCTATGGGGCAATGACAATTCCAAATTATCACCCTCCAAGAGAACAACCTGTAGTTATACGTAACGATTCTCCATTTAATAATGTAGAGAGTAGACCTCCAGCATATACCATTCCTCGTAGCAGATACCTTGGTGGTGCATATAGAAACAACTATAAACTTAAAAGTTTTATTAACAAAATGGTATCAAAATACAATTATGATAGATATACTCTAAACACTATCTTCTCTACAGTAAAGAGAGATGAAGATGCACTAGATAAATATCTAAAACCTACCGTATATAGCAAAACAACCTATGTAGGTGCATGGGATAAATATAGAGCCAATTTTTTAACCCCATCTCGTATCAATAATGGTGTAGCATTTTGGAGAGAAAATCTAGCCTATCTAAATAAAGCATCTAAAATATATGGTGTTGCACCCGAATATATTATAGGTATTATTGGTGTAGAGACCAACTTTGGTAGTTATACAGGTACACACTCTGTATTAAATGCTCTCACAACTTTGGCATTGGAGTATAAAAAACGCTCTAAATTTTTTACAGGAGAGTTAGAGAGCTATGTTCTGATGTTACGCGATGAAAAACTAGACCCACAGCAGATAAAAGGCTCTTATGCAGGTGCATTTGGACTCTCTCAATTTATGCCTACAGCCTTTAGACAACATGCTGTTGATTTTAATGGAGATGGACATATAAACCTATTTAATAAAGCTGATGCTATCGGTTCTATCGCAAAATATTTTGTAGAGAGAGGTAAATGGGATAAAAGTATACCCGTAACTATGAAAGTAAACTACAATAAAAAGAGATTTTATGGATTAGCGACAGGATTTAAAACCAACTATTCACAAAGACATCTACTCTCATTAGGAATGAGACCAACTTCTAACTTTTATGGATATAGAGGGGATGTATCTCTTATCAAACTAAGTAGATACGATAGAGATGAACTATGGTGGGGAACAAAAAACTTCTATGCAATTACAAGATATAATCCCAAAGATTTCTATGCAATGGCTGTGCATCAGTTGGCACAAGCTGTAAAAAAAGCATATTTTCAACGTAGATAATGATACCCATTAAAGGGTATCTCTTCTAAAAGTTTTCCAAAACACGCTCTATCGTATATTTTAAATCTTCATCGAGCTCTAACGATTTCAACATCCATCTAAGATACCCAGAATCAATTCTAGCTATATTGGCTATCTCTTCGCCTTTGTATTTACCAAATTTGAATTTTTTTAACATTACAGGAGTATTGGTTAACTCTTCCAATTTAACCATAGGATTTACTCCTGCATATTGCTCTTTGACTCTAGCTACCAATTTAGATAAAAACAGTTTCATAACCAATACATCACCAATAGCATCATGTGCTTTAATCACAATATTATGTTTACCTGCCTCTTT
>JALSOO010000234.1 GCA_026986355.1 Campylobacteraceae bacterium
TCCCAAATCACAACAGAACCAAAGTTCATAGAGTTGGTTGCATTGAGCTGTTTACCCATCTTTTTATTGAACCAAGATGAACCTTGACCTGGGTGTGGTTTGGATTTTTTACCTGTATATACTTTTGCAGCTAATTTTTTGGTTTTAAAATCAACAATTCCCATAAGGTCACTTCCTTGTGAAGCAATCATAAAATATCTACCAAAATCTTTGCCCTTATTCTCATTTAAGAAACAGTCATGTAGAACTTTACCAATATTTGGAATATCTCCTACAATAGGGAAATCTGGTTTAGAGTAGTCTATAATATATACATGTCCTGCATCTTTTAGAGCCATAGCAAAGTATGGACCATAAGGAGTATCGGCAATACCTGCTACACGGCTAGGTCCAATCTGTCCATCAGGGTCAATAACACGACTTGTATCATAAACTTTTAGAGGTTCTAATGTTTTTGCATCACATAATACTGCTCCACCTGGGTTATAGTTTCCTGCTAATATATATTTACCATCAGGACTTACAGCCAATCCTCTGGACTCTTGACCAACTTGAACAGAAGCTAATGCTGGTTGCCCAGGGGCTGCAATATCAAACATAGTTAATTTACCTGAACGAGAGATAGAGTAGGCATATCTAGGGTCATGTTTATTGGTTACAGTAACATGAACAGCAAATCCTGCTTTATGACGGCTTAGAACTTTTCCTGTGGTTGAGTCGATAAAGTCAACCAAAGAGGCATCTCTCTCTGTTGCAAATGTAATATCTTTTACATCTTTGACATCAACTGCTTTAGGATATTTTTTGGCTAAAGCTTCTCTATCAGCTAATTTTGTCCAACTCTTATGAACCTCATCAAATTTGAGCGTTAACTCAACAGTATTTTTCCAATCCATTAACCAGTCAACCATACCTGTAGCATCATCTTTTGAAAAGCTACTACTCCATGCAGGCATAGCTGTATTTTCTCTACCATTTAAGATAGTTTCTGCTAAAAACTCTCTATTTTTTTTCTTTAATGCTTTTGGTCTAAGGTCAGAACCTACACCACCTTGGTGAATTGGTCCATGACACCCTTGACACTCTTTCTCATATTTTTTTGCAAAATCCATCTTTGATGTTCCTGCAAATGAGAAAGATAGACTCAATGCTGTAATTGTTGCTAGACTTAAAATCTTATTTATCTTCATAATCTTTCCTTATTCAAAATGTACTAAAGTTCATTTAGTTAAAATTACTAGTCTGTTTTTTCAGACGACACTTTTTTAAATTTAGGGGCTAGGCATAGCCCCTTTTTACTCTATTTTTGCTCTTCTAACTTTTTCTTTTCTTGCTTATATATCCAAAACATTGGTAAAATAATTATGGTATGTAAAACAATAGTCAAAGTTAATGGACCTTGATTTAACATTCCAAAAAAGCTAGGTACAACATCTGTAAACTGTTCAATCATCTAATCTCCTTTATATAGTAGAGAGGCTT
Organism: Campylobacteraceae bacterium; assembly: GCA_026986355.1. Lineage (GTDB taxonomy): Bacteria > Campylobacterota > Campylobacteria > Campylobacterales > Sulfurovaceae > UBA1140. Next base: position 1,483 of record JALSOO010000234.1, read on the forward strand.
ACGCCTCTGCTTCTTGTGAA
>JALSOO010000235.1 GCA_026986355.1 Campylobacteraceae bacterium
TATTTGTGCTTTTCCTTATTATGGCAAACCTTGGTATGGCAAACGGAGCTGTTTTCCAACTTGTACCTCAAAGATTTGGTAAAGATATTGGAATTATGACTGGTATTATCGGTTGTGCAGGTGGACTTGGTGGTACAGCACTTATCAAAACTCTAGGTTGGAGTAAAGGTGCATTCGATGGTTATATGGCAGGATTTCTAATCTTTGCAGTAGTAGTTCTTGTAGCGATTGTTGGACTTAGTATGGTTAAGACACGATGGAGAACCACTTGGGGTGTTCAAGCTGGTGGACGAATCTAATAGATTCTATATTATTAAATTCTAGCGTAAATCCACCTCATTTATGAGGTGGAGGTTCACATAATAAAATTTTTACCACTACTAAAAAAAACCTATTTTAATATTTGAGAATTTCCTTAAACTAAAATTAAACATAATATAATTTTCACTGCTTTAAAATTAAAAAAAACTTAAATTTCTTATATACTTAAAGTTTTAAATTAATATTTATGTGCTATAATTTTCTTAACAGGGTATAGCTTTAAAAGAGATACTTACTTAAAAAACAACTGAATATTTATACTCCTGTTGAGATGTTTTAGCCTATAGAATTGAATATTTTTTATTTTTCTTATCTTAATCTAATCTCCTCCTCCTTTTTACTTAATAAAGGGCTAGAACATCTCTCTAAATAACCTAAATCAAAGCATTCACTAGATATGTTAAATCATTAAATCTCAATGGAGAAACTATGATAGATGTTTTAATTATTGGCTCAGGTGGAGCAGGATTAGCCTCTGCACTTAGAGCAAAAGAGCTAGGAGCAGATGTTTTGGTTGTGGGGAAAAGCTATCCTACAGCGTCTCAAACATCTATGGCACAAGGTGGTATCAATGCCTCTTTGGGAAATGTTACAGCAGATTCAATATCCTCACATATAACAGATACGATTAAATCAGCTCATAAACTCTGTGATAATCATATGGTAGAGTATATATGCCACGATGCACCCAAAACGATAGAGTGGTTAGAGAGTTTGGGTGTACCATTTGACAGAACAGCTCAATACAAAGTAGCACAGCGACAACTAGGTGGAGCATCAAGCAAACGAGCCTGTTATGCACAAGACTACACAGGTCTCAAGATACTCCATACACTATATGATACCTGCCTCAAAGAGGGTATAGAGATATTAGAGGAGTATTTTCTACTCAACCTCATCACAGAAGAGAAAGTCGTATTGGGTGCAATATTTTTAGATATTGTTACAGGAGAGGTAAAAGAGATAAGAGCAAAATCAACTATCATTGCCACAGGTGGATATGCAGGAGTATATAGAGGGTTTACTACCAATTCAGAGGGAGCAACAGGAGATGGAATCGCTTCGGTACTTCGTGCAGGTGGAGTAGTAAGTGATATGGAGTTTGTGCAGTTTCACCCTACAGCACTCAAAAGTTCTGCTACACTTATTAGTGAGAGTGCTAGAGGAGAGGGGGGTTATCTAGTCAACTCTAAAGGAGAGCGTTTTATAGATGAGCTTCTACCTCGTGATGTTGTGGCTAGAGCTATCGCTTCACAAATCGCTAATGGAGATGAGGTTTTTTTAGATATTAGACACTTAGGAGAAGATAAAATCTTACACCTTATGCCCCAAGAGGTACATCTGTGTAGACTCTATGAAAATATAGACCCTATAAAAGAGCTTATACCTATAAAACCAGTAGCTCACTACTCAATGGGTGGAATAGATGTAAATAGAGAGTTAGAGGTAACAGGATTGAAAAACTGTTATGCCGTAGGAGAGTGTAGCAATGCCAAAGTCCATGGAGCAAACCGATTAGGTGGTAACTCTCTTTTGGAGATTATCAGTCTAGGACGATTAGCAGGAGAAAACGCCTATAAGTTAAACGTTGATTACAGTAATAGAGATAATCAACAACTACAAAAAGAGCAAGAGTATATAGAGAGTCTATTTGAAGAGTATCCATGGGAGAGAAACTTCTATCAGATTCAAGATGAATTAGGTCGTAAATTTTATAACGATGCAGGAGTGGTAAGAGACAACACTAAACTAAATAATCTACTCAATGAGCTAAGAGTTATAAAAGCAGATATAGATAATATGGGAATAGGAGATAAAGAGAGAAAAAATAATACAAATTTAGTAGAGTTTTTACAGTTTAAAAATATTTTGGAGGTAGGAGAGGTTATTTTAGATTCTGCTATTGTACGCGATGAGAGTCGTGGAGCTCACTACAAAGAGGCATTTCCAAATCAAGATGATAAACTCTATCGAGCAAACTCACTCTATTGGATAGAAGATGGTATCTTACAAAATAGATTAGTAAAGGTGGTATAGGTATGAATATAAAAATAAATCGTCAAGGGAGTATAGAGAGTTTTGATATTCCATTTCAGAGTACAACACTATTAAAAGCTCTATTTTATATTAAACAGCAAGAGGATAACTCTCTAACCTTTAGCTCAAATTGCCGTTCTGGAGTCTGTGGAACTTGTGCTGTTCGTGTCAATGGCAAAGAGGTATTAGCCTGTTCATACAACTACCAAGAGGGAGATTTGGTAGAGCCTCTAGCCTATCATGAGGTTCAACGAGACCTAAAAGTAAATAAACAAAAAGTAAGAGAGACGCTAAAAAACTCCAAAGCATGGTTGCAGAGTAGCCAACAAGCAGAGATAACCCAAGAGCAAGTGGAACTTACTCAAAAGCAGACAGATTGTATATTGTGTGACTCTTGCTACTCCTCTTGTCCTGTACTTGAACTCAATCCAAACTTTATAGGACCTTTTGCCTTGACACGAGCCTATCGCTATACAGCAGACCCAAGAGAGGGCAATATCCAATCTATTGTTGATACTATCCAAACCAATGGTATTTGGGACTGTACTCTATGTGGGAACTGTACCGAAGTATGCCCACAAGGCATTGACCCCAAGATGGATATTACCATGCTTAGAGGTACATCAAGCCAATTTGGTTATAACGACCCAAATTTCCAAGCTATGGATTTTGGGTTTGGTGGATTTTAATGTGCCGTAAACATCATCAATAGAGGTAAAACTGTAGAGGTTAGATTGTTGTCATTAACCATAAGTTCACGATTTTTATAGTATCCATTTAAAATATATGAGCTATTATTATCTTTGATAAACCCTTGTGCTACTCCCATTTGAAGCTGTTGCTCCAACATAGGGATAGGTAACATAGAGAGATGTTTTTTATTGAGATTAATATCTACATTGAGTGATATAGTTGAGAGAAGCTTAGCTTTTATCTCTTCTGTTAGCTTTTTAATATCTTTATTAAAATCAATATCTCCTGTATAGCCTATTTTTATATTTGCTTTAGTTGATTTTTTATCTTTTGTATCTATATCTACAGAGTAGGATAGATTAGTTTTATCTTTGATAAGAAGCTTGTTTAGAGTAGGTAGAATCTTTTTAATCATCTTCTCATCTAAACTATTAAGTTTTGCAAAGGTTACTCTCATCTCTTCTTGATTCTGATTTTGAATATTTTCAACAAGTTTAACTCTCTCATCTTGAATAGTTTTAGCCACATTTTGGAACTCATACATTCCCTCTATGCCGAGATTTTTCATATCTGCACCGATATTGATACGTTCTAAATCTTTAAATACTTTGTCCAATTTAGTATTTGCTAGATTAATAGAAGCTTTAAAAGTGCTATCCATAATATCTTTTGTCACTTTTCTATTGGACATTAGACCATTTATAGCAAAGTTTATCTCTTTTAAATTAGGATTATTGCTATCTTTTATAAGAACTTTTGCAATAGAAAATTTAAAATCTCCAAAAAGTAACGTCTCTTTAATTATCTCATCTATGCTTACATCTACTGCTAGATTATCAAGTTCTACTCCATCGCTACTATTATCCTCTTTGAAAGTAACTTTTTGAATATTAACTTTTCCATTACCTTTAAAGTTCTCTATATCTGTTGTTCCCTCTATTTTTAAAGGAGTCATAGATAACTGTTTATTATCTTGGTCTATATCAATCTTATCACTCTCTATAGTATAGTTAAGTTGTTTATCAAATGAGACTATCATTGCAGTTTTTAAATTTATATCATCTTTGAGAATTTTCAAAAACTCTTTTTTTGCATTATCTTTTAACAGAGAACTAATAAGTAGTCTATTATCTATCTTCTCCAATCCTATTCCAAAACCATTTTTGAAAAATAGAGGTCCATGTTCAATATTATAGGTAATCTTTAGAGGAAGTTTATAATCTTCAGATAGAACCTTTATTATCTCTGGGTCTTTAAAATCTACCTCTATTTGAGCTGTTGAGTCGAGAAAAGAGTGTTTATAATCTGTCAATTTTAAGGCTATACCCTTATCTGCATAGATTTTATTTGATTTATTGATATATTTTTCAAGTTCATTTTGAGTTTGATTACCTATCATATAGGTAGATACCCCCCAAAGTCCCAATAGAGTTACGATTATAGATGCAGTTTTTTTCATTATCTATCCTTTTTTATGTTTTTTTTTGAATCAATAATAACATTATAATCATATAGACTTAGATTTTGTTTTTAAATTTTTTTATCTATTTAGTTAGCAACTATCTCTATCACTCTTCTCTTTGAACCCTATAGATATTTCATCTACACCTTTATGGAACGGCTAAACTATAATTAGATTGTTTGATTAAAGTAGCTTTTCATCTTTATCTTAGGGGGTGGTTTGGATTTTATGATGCCTAAAGTCTACTCTACTTGAAAAGAAAGAAGAAAAGTGAATATTAAACGGCAGGGATACAAACCAGTAAGACCCCTATCCCTTAAAATATTACAATTTGACATATTTCTTGAAAGTATAAAGTACTTCTCTTATAATTAGACTATGTAAATAAAAAGGTATAATTATGACAACACTTAATCCACATTTTAGGCAATTAGATATGACCTTACAATTTAATAATATAGATAATCAAACAAAATCATCTTATAGATTTATCGACCTTTTTGCAGGAGTTGGCGGGATTAGGCTTGGGTTTGAAGAGGTTTTTAAAGATAAAAGTTCTTTTGTTTTTGCATCTGAAATAGACAAATTTGCACAGCAGACCTATGCTAGTAATTATGGTCATTTACCCTCAGGAGATATTACTAAGATAGAACCTCATGAGATACCACCTTTTGATATTTTATTGGCAGGATTTCCTTGTCAGCCTTTTTCAAATGCAGGATTAAAAAAAGGTTTTGAAGATACAAGAGGAACACTTTTTTTTGATATTGCTCAAATTGCGAAGTATCATAAACCAAAGGTTCTTTTTTTAGAAAATGTTAAAGGTTTCAAAAATCATGATAAAGGTAATACTTTTAGAGTCGTAAAAGAGACTTTAGAGGAGTTAGGATATAGAGTCTTTTCAGAAGTTTTAAATGCAAAAGATTTTGGCGTTCCTCAAAATAGAGAGAGAATTTATATTATTGCTTTCTTAGACCATAGTATAGAGTTTCAATTTCCAAAACCTTTAGATAAACAAGTAAGATTAGGTGATATTTTAGAAGAAGATGTAGATGAAAAATATACCATTTCAGACAAGCTTTGGGCAGGACATCAACGCCGTAAAAAAGAGCATAAAGCAAAAGGGAATGGATTTGGATATTGTATGTTTAATGAAGAGTCTGAATACACAAGTACAATAAGTGCTAGATATTATAAAGATGGTTCAGAAATTTTAATAGAACAAAAAGATAAAAATCCAAGAAAATTATCTCCTAGAGAAGCAGGACGCTTACAAGGTTTTCCAGATGATTTTCAAATTGTAGTTAGTGATACACAAGCCTATAAACAATTTGGAAACTCTGTTGCTGTTCCTGTAATTTGTGAATTAGCTAAAGAGATATATAGGCATATAGATAGTTAATAACTGTCTGTAATTAAAGTATGCCAAAAAGTTGTACTTGCTCTCCATTGTGCATAAGGTCGTTTATTGCCTTGGTACATACCACTATCAAAAAATACAATTTTATCTTTGAATAGCTGAATCCAAGAATGATAGTTCATAGGTTTACCAAAATGAATAGATTGATAGACTCCATTTTTATCTTTTTTACAAGTAAACCACCCTTTTTGATTAAACTTTCGTTCTAGTTTTAACTTTAGACTATTTTTGTACCATTTAGCAATTACAATGTTATCCATTTTTAAATTGAGAGGGATAATATCATGTTTATTATCTCGTTTATCTTTAGAATAGTTATAGGTAATAATGATGTTTTCATCTTCATCTATTGTTAGCAGTTGTCCATATTCAGTTATTTGATTGTAATAAGTAGGACAAGGAGTCCCTGACCAAGATAAGCGACCAGATTTTTTTTCATTAGGCTTACCAAAAAATTCAAGAAAATTATCTCGTGTTAGTTCAAAGTTTTTATTTGTATCATTTCTTTTGGGATTCTTACCTCTACCATGAATATAAATATACTCATCAGGTTGCCAATCTCCAAAAGTAATTTTACCTGATGTTGTTTGGTTCTTCATCTCATAACCAAATAAATCAGGTTCGTTATATCCATTATGAATAATGCCCATTTGGGTTTCTAACCAGTATCCATCTTTCCCATCATGACGCTGATTATTGGTACTTGTATCAGATTTCTTACCTTTTACATTTTTATTGAACAATGCAATAATCTTCTCTTTATCTTTCATTGTTTCCACTTTAATAATTCACTTAACTCAATTTCTAATCCAACACAAAGTTTTTCTAAACTTAAATAAGATGGATTTCTTTTAGCTCGTTCTAATAGACTGATATAGGTTCTATCAAAATCACATTTTTCAGCCAATTTTTCTTGTGAAAGTCCTAATTTAGTTCTATAATATTTTATTTTTTGAGCTAGATTTTTTAAAAGCTCTTCATCGTAATTTTTCATAGTATAAGTTTACTTGAATTGAGTACAAAAAAACAACGGACAAAAAGACTC
>JALSOO010000236.1 GCA_026986355.1 Campylobacteraceae bacterium
GAGTAGAGATGGTAGGAGTAGGACGAGATGATTTAATCGCATCTGGTATATTAATCTATGAAGAACTCTATACTATATCAGGATTCAAAGAGTCTATGGTTATAGATGATGGAGTTCGTGAGGGAGTAGCTTACTCTATGTGTGAGCAATAGCTTTTTACAACCTCATTCATAGGGTAGAGTATCAAATATAAAAAATAGTATAATTCCACAAATAAAATAAGGAATATTAATGATAAAAGCACTTCGTGGTATGAAAGATTTGACATTAGAGGAGAGTGAACGATTTGTGCATATCGTTACAACTGCTATAACTATCGCCAAAAGATATGGTTATGGTTATATAGAGACACCTATTTTAGAAGAGACAAAGCTATTTAAACGTTCTGTTGGGGAGAGTTCGGATATTGTTGGCAAAGAGATGTACCAGTTTGAAGACAAAGGTGGAAATGATGTCTGTATGCGTCCAGAGGGGACAGCAGGAGTTGTAAGAGCTTTTGTTCAATCCAAATTTGACCGTCAACAATCTGCTAAATTTAAATTCTACTACTATGGAGCTATGTTTAGATATGAGAGACCACAAAAAGGACGATTAAGAGAGTTTCATCAATTTGGGTGTGAGAGTTTTGGAGAGGCTTTGGTTTATGAAGATTTTACAATTATTGAGATGATTGGAGATATATTTAAAGCTTTAGGAATTGGATATAAATTGCAGATAAACTCTTTAGGTTGTCCTGATTGTATGCCTCAATATAGAGAGAATCTTATTAAATTTTTAACAGAGTGCAAAGATGAACTTTGTGAAGATTGTAACAGACGAATTGATACAAACCCTATCCGTGTACTTGATTGTAAAAATGATAAGTGTCAATCTCTTTTAGTGGAGTCTCCAAAACTTATTAAAAATTTATGTTCTAATTGCGATAGTGATTTTCAAAAGCTTACCTCACTGTTAGAGAGTGCAAATATAGAGTATGAGATAGATACAAATCTCGTTCGTGGGCTTGACTACTACAATAAAACAGCCTTTGAGTTTGTAAGTGATAATATCGGTTCTCAATCTGCTATTGCAGGTGGTGGTCGATATGATAAATTGGTTGAGTTTTTAGATGGCAAACCAACTCCTGCTGTTGGCTTTGCATTGGGTATTGAGCGTATTATGGAGCTAGTAGAGATGCCAATCAAAGAGAGAAAGGGTTACTATATAGGTGCAATGGACGAAGAAGCAGTAGATATACTCTTTCCATTAGCATCAAAAAAGAGACAAAGCGATAGAGTAACCATTGAGTATAGCCCTAAAAAACTAAAAGCACATCTAAAGGGTGCAGATAAGGTAAATGCTAGATATTGTGCAGTTATTGGAGAAGATGAGTTTAGAGATGGAACAATTTGGATTAAAGATTTAGTCAAAAAAGAGGAGTTTACTCTTCCTCAAAGGGAGTTTTAGATGAAATTAGGTGTAAATATCGACCATATTGCTGTACTAAGAGAGGCTAGAGAGATAAATGACCCAAATCCACTTGATGCTTTGGGAATTGTCAAACGTGCTGGAGCAGACCAGATAACCATACATCTAAGAGAAGATAGAAGACATATACAAGATACTGATGCCTATAATATCATCTATCTCTCTACTCTACCTGTCAATTTGGAGTGTGCTATCGACCCTGAAATGATACGAATTGCTTCTGAACTACGACCTCATCGTGTCACACTCGTTCCAGAAAAACGTAAAGAGGTAACCACAGAGGGTGGGCTTGATTTAGTATCTAATAATATTCAACTCAAAAAGGCGATAGATAGACTTCAAAAAGTTGAGATAGAGGTTTCACTCTTTATTGACCCGACGTTAGAAAATATTGAAATAGCCAAAGATTTAGGAGTAGAGTGGATAGAGTTTCATACAGGTAAATATGCCAATATCTATGCGATGCTATATGCCAATCTATCCAATACACACCATAATATTAAATCCTTGGAACTTCCAAAAAAAGAGCTTACAAAAATGCTTAATAACGAACTAAATAATCTAAAAAAATTGAGTTGTAGTGCCGTAGAGAGAGGATTAAGGGTTGCAGGAGGGCATGGATTGAACTATGAAAATGTAAAAGCCATTGTAGCAATAGAAGAGATAGAAGAGCTAAATATTGGTCAAAGTATTATTGCACGGTCTATATTCACAGGTTTAGAACAGGCTATTTTAGACCTAAAATCTCTACTAATACGTTAAAGAGTTCGGTAATGAAAAGAGTAGCTATTAGTATCGGCGATTTAAACGGTATAGGAGTTCAACTAGCACTAGAGAACCATAATAGTATCAAAAAGATGGTTGAGCCTATCTACACTATTGATAGAGAGATGTTAGAACAAGCATCTACCCTTTTAAATCTACCTATTCCAGAAGATTTTATAACTATTGAAGAGATTGCACCCTATTTTACTATAGAACCTGCGAAAGTGACCAAAGAGAGTGGAAAATACTCTTTTGCATCATTTAAAAGAGCTGTTGAGTTAGCAAAAGAGAAAAAGGTAGATAGTATAGTAACCCTACCTATTCATAAAAAAGCGTGGGAAGTTGCAGGAGTTAGCTACAAAGGACACACAGATGCTCTGCGTGATTTTTTTATGGTAGATGCTATTATGATGTTGGGTTGTCCCAAAATGTATGTAGCACTCTATACAGAACATATCCCTCTATATCAAATCTCTAAAGAGGTTCAAAATATAGAAAATCTTACATCGTTTCTAGTAAATTTCTATAAAGAGATAAAAGAGAGATTAAAAGAGAGTGAAAAGATAGCTCTTTTAGGATTGAACCCTCATGCAGGAGATGATGGAGTATTAGGAGATGAAGAGAAGAGTATCATAGAGGCTACAAAGATAGCTCATACTCTTATAGGAGAAGAGGTCTATACCCCTCCCCTAGTTCCAGATGTGGCATTTACACCAAACTCTCGTAAAAATTATAGATATTTTGTAGCTATGTATCATGACCAAGGATTAGCACCACTAAAAGCTCTCTATTTTGATGAGGGTATAAATGTATCACTAAATCTTCCTATCAAAAGAAGCTCTGTAGACCATGGAACTGCTTTTGATATTGCATATAGTAGTGCAGAACTAAACAATCTAAGTTATATAAATGCTATTCATTACTTTTGAACCACTCTATTACGTCCACTATTTTTAGCTTCATACAATGCTTCATCAACACGATTTAAAAGTATTGTATCTGTATCTCCTGCTCTAAACTCGGTAACACCAAAACTGCATGTAATATTACCAACATGTAAAAAAGGACGCTCCTCTACACTCTTTCTAAGTCTTGAAGCCAACTTAAGAGCATCATCTAAATGTGTTATATATAATAGAATCAAAAACTCCTCTCCACCCCATCGTACAAACATATCACTATCTCTTAGACTATTTTTAATAGTATGTGTCAATTCTTTTAAAACGCTATCTCCAACACTATGTCCATAAGTATCATTAACATTTTTAAAATGGTCAATATCAAAAAGTATTACAGAAAAATATTTATCATATTTATTTGCACCAAAAATAAAATCAGGAAGAATTTTATTAAGTTTTACACGATTATAAATCCCTGTTAATGCATCTTGCACGGCATCTCTTTCTGCCCTATTTTTCTCGTTTATTATTGTAGTAATATCATTAAAGATAATAAGAAATTCATTAGAAAATGGTATCTTACTAATTTTAATATCAAAATAGTAGAACTCTTTATCTTCTCTATTTAGTAGCTTTACTTTAAAAGTATCATTCTTCTTAATATCTATATTTTTTAACCAATCTCTACCTAATGTATGCTTTCCCAAACATCCCATCTCTTCAATAAAAAGATAAGATATAGAAGGATATGAGTTATTAAAATTCTCAACAGAAGATACACCAAAAAAAGTCAATCCTCTTTTGTTCATATTTATAACTTTTTTAGAATTTAGAATAATAGATATATTATTTACTGAATCTAAAAAAGTAGATTCAAAATCTTTATATCGTTTTTTATAAAAAAAACATATAATAGCCCAAATAACAGAAGTTAAAAGTATATAAATAATTAAATATTCATTAATCATATTATTCATATAACTTCTATTTAAATGAGAGTTTTTTAATCATCTTTTGTGCATTTTCTAATGAGTTATCTAACTGAAAAGCACGTTTATAGTACTCTAAAGCCTCATCTTTTCTACCCATATCATAGAGTGTATTTGCAAAATTAAAATTGTGAGGAGCAGATTTTTTATTTAAATCAATAGCTATCATATGATGATGTATCGCTTTTTCATCATCTCCTAATCTATGCAATATATTTGCTAAGAGTACATGAGCTATATCTTCGCTTGGATTTAACTCAATAACCTTTAGATATATCTCTTTAGCCTCCTCTAATCTATTTAGATTCATCAAAACAAAACCATGTTTCAAGAGTATCTCTTGATTATCAGGTTCTAAGATTAAGGCACTAGAGAGTGCTTTGTCTGCTTCAACATAATCCTCTTTTTCGATAGATTCATCAGCCATCATATTAAGTTGTTGAACACGTGGTAGTTGTATCGCTGGTGTAGAAAACGTTTTTTTCATCTCTGTGACTCCACCTATCTGTTCATTATCATTCTTGGCTTCAAAATCTACACCACGCTTAGGGTAAGAGCTAGAGAAGAGTTGTTTAAAAAATAGATAAAAAACTACAGCTGAAATTAAAAAAAGTAAAAATTGAAAGGTACTCATGGTTTCTCCATATTTGGTAGACATATCATAGACTATTATTACTTAGAAAGTCCTATATTCTTAAGTTTAACTATTAATTTGAGCCGATAGTTCAGCTATGGCTAACTCTAGCTCTCTTCTACTATTATAAAGAAATGAGTGCTTCTCCTCTTCTCCTATGCGAACAAAGATTCCATACCCCTCTATCTCTACTCGTCCTTTTGACTCTATATCTATCCACTCCAAACTCATCTCTGCGACCTCATTTTTATACCCTGTCTTAACCAAAACAGCAGGATAGAGCTGTTTAATATCTTTTAGATTAAATGTTTTATTATTAATTGTTATCTGTTTCATAATACGATTATAGTATAATCCCATAAAATTTAGGAGATATAGAGCATGAATTTAAACACACAAATAAAATCAGATATAAAAGATGCAATGAGAGCCAAAGATAAACAAAAAAGAGATACACTTAGAAATATCCAAGTGGCTGTAAAAGATATAGAGGTAAATCAACGCCGTGAAGTAACCGATGCTGATGTAGAGGCTATTTTGGTAAAATATGCCAAACAGCGTGAAGATGCAATGGCTCAATTCAAAGAGGCAGGTCGTGAAGATTTGGTAGAGAAAGAGTTAGCAGAATTAGCCATTGTAAAAACCTATCTACCTGAACCAATGGACGATGAAGAGTTAGAATCTACTCTAAAAGAGATAATCGCACAATTAGGTGCTACATCAATGAGAGATATGGGTAAAGTGATGGGAAAAGCAAAAGCTGTTATTGGAAGCAGAGCTGATGGTGGACGTATCAATATAGTAGTTAAAAAACTTCTAGCATAACAAGAGACGATAACTATCGTCTCTATTTGATTGTTAAACCAATCCTAAATCTTTAAAAATATCTTTAAAAGCAATATTAAACTCCACTAACTCATCATAAATTAATCCAAACCCTCTATCTTCTGCTATCCACTCTTCTATATGCTCTACACTTTGTGCTTTTTGCTCTTCTGAAAGTTTATCCGTTTTTATAATCTCTTCTTTTAATTTTTCATATCGTTGCATAATTTGTTCCTTAATTTTTTTGTAGAACGACATTCTATTATATTTTTGATATAATCTCGCTATGAAAAATTTAATCCTAACTCTTATAATATTACTCTTTACCTCTTGTCAAGATACGATAGAAAATAGACCTCTATTAACAAAATCAAAAAAGAGGCAACCTATATTTATTGTTAATCCAAATCGACATCTAAATATTGCAGAGTTTTGGATTACTCAACTAGATAATCCTAAGAAGATTATTATGACTCCAAAAGAGATTGAAAAATTCAATGATAAAATAGCCAAAGATGGTCTACTAAACTATTTTAAGGATATTAAGAGTTTCTATAACTCATCAAAGCTAAAAACAACTCTACTCAAAAACTTTAATAGTCTAAAAAACAAGGCTAAATATCTTACAGATAATAGTATCATCTCTAATAGATTTTACAACGATTTAAAAGAGGAGCTAAATTTAAAAGAGTTAAAGGGCAAAAGAGTAAAAACACGCTATGCCTTAACAGTCAACTACACTAATCAGAGAATTATACCAACCCAAGAGGTAATGATAAAAAAGAAAAATCAAATCTATTTTGATAGAAATCAAAACTCTGCATTGGATATTGGAACTCCTATTGCTATTTTACATAGTACCAAAGATGGGAGATGGCACTATGGTATAGCTCCTACAAGCTCTGGGTGGATTCGAGATAGAGATATTGCTTTTGGAGAGAAAAAAGAGATTTTAGATTATGTTACCTCTAAAAAATTTATTGTGACCACTGCAACAAAAACACCTATACTTATAAAAGGAATCTACCATGACTATATGCGTATGGGTGTTAGAGTTCCTTATATATTGAGTATTGATGATATGATGATGATTCCTATTCCTACACGCAATAGTAAAGGAGAGTTGAAATTTACCAATGCCACAGTTAAAAAGAGCAATATCCATATAGGCTATTTACCCTACAACCAAGAGACTATCTTGACCCAAGCATTTAAGTTCTTACATCTCCCCTATGGTTGGGGTGGAATGTTTGGAGAGCAGGACTGCTCCAAATTTATACAAGAGGTATTTGCTACAACAGGATTGAGACTACCTAGAAACTCTGCATCTCAAAGTA
>JALSOO010000237.1 GCA_026986355.1 Campylobacteraceae bacterium
ATGGCTACTGTGCCTACTGGCATACCTGCTGGCATCATAACTGTACTCAAAAGGGCATCTTCACCTCTTAGCTCTCCACTTGCCATTGGAACTCCTAGTACAGGTTTTGTTGTTGCTGATGCTAATGCACCTGCTAAATGAGCTGCCATTCCTGCTGCTGCAATAAATACTTGAGCACCTTTTGCTTCTGCCTCTTTCATGTATATTTTTGTTCTCTCTGGACTTCTATGTGCAGATGAGATAATAAGCTCATAGGGTACACCAAACTTTTTAAGTGTCTCTGCACACTCACTCATAACACTATAATCACTCTTGCTACCAATAACAATAGATACAAATTTCATCTCTATCTTCTCCCAGATTTTATTGTGGAATAATATCTATTTTTAGCCAAATAACCAATTAAAAAACTCGGCTATAGATTTCACTGCTTTTATGATAAACTCTATTATCTTGTGAAACGTCTCCATACTTTAAGCGTTAAGAGCTAACCCTTTTTTGGCTTTTGCTTCAGCTATTCCTCTTCGTAAAATCGTATAAGGTGGTAGTTTTATTGGCAATATAATATCATTTAAATCTCCACTATGTATACAGTTAAACTCTTTTCCTTTGGTTGAGGTAATCTTTTTGAACTCTATAAAAAATGCTCCATGCTCTTGGGTTATCTTGCACTCTTCATTCTCTATCTCTTCAACAGTAACACCAACAGGTAGTACTATCTCTACTCTATCTCCTATACATGTTTTATCTTTACATCTCCATGTTGAGCCATCTTCACTTACTAATCCTGCCACTTGATGTGTACCATCTTGTATACTAAAGGTGTGTGATTGGGTATTGTTTCTCTCAAATGGTTTGCTTACGAGATAGGCATCTGAAAAACCTCTATTTTGAGTGGTATGTAACTCTTTTTGGTATCTTGAAGCGTTAAAATCTCCTGCATAGTAGTCATCTATTGCGTGTCGATAGGCTTTGGTTACTACTCCTACATAGTAGGGAGATTTTGTTCGCCCCTCTATCTTTAGTGAATCAATTACACCCGATTTTAAAATCTCATCGACATGTGAAGCCATATTCATATCTTTGGCATTCATGATATATGTTCCTACCCCCTCAACCTCATCAAGTCTAAAGGTTGTATTACTTTCTGGAGAGTGAGCATAAATCTCATAAGGAAAACGGCAATCATTGGCACAACTTCCACGATTAGGAACTCTTCCTGTCTGTAGTGCAGAGACCAAACACCGACCACTATAAGAAAAACACATAGAGCCATGCACAAAAATCTCTAACTCTAAATCGGGTATTGCTCTTTTGATAGCTTCACAATCTTTTAGCGAAATTTCACGAGCTACTATGATTCTCTCTACACCCATATCATAATAGACCTGTGCATCTAGCAGATTCATTACATTTGCTTGTGTTGATAGATGTATTGGGATTTGTGGAGCAATCTTTCGTGCCATTGCCACAACCCCAGGGCTAGATACAATCAGTGCATCAGGTTTTAGCTCTGCCATTTTGGCAATATGGTTCTCATAGAGTTTTAGTTGAGAGTTAAAAGGAAAGGAGTTTACTGTTGTATATACCTTTTTACCTCTTGCATGAGCATACTCTATCCCATTAGCATAAGAGTCCATATCAAACTCTTTTCCTGAACGAATACGAAGTGAAAAGGTGCTAGTACTTCCATATACAGCATCTGCCCCATAGGCTAGTGCTATTTTTAGTTTTTCTAAATTTCCTGCTGGGGCTAAAAGTTCTGCTTTTTGCATATTTTATCCTAGATATTATTTTTTGAAATATTACACTATAAGTAGTAAAGAACAGATTTTACCATGATTTCTAAAAGTAAAAAATTTTAGATATAATCTTTTAAAAAGGCTTTTTTGATGTGTCTTATTATTACAATTATTATGTTGGGATTCTCAATCCAAAATCTGCTTATAGCAAATTGGTTAACAGGAGTTGTGCAACTTATTATTGCCATAGGCTTTATACTATTACTGATTAATAATATAAGAAAAACAAAAGCTATGAGAGATGGAACTTGTTATGATGGTTGTGAAGTGACTAATTGGGTTAAAAAATTATTTAAAAGATAGAGGTTATTCCTCTATCTTATCTTATTTAATCTTATCAAGCATCGCTTGGAAAGACTCTTCAAAGGCTACTAATCCTTCATCTAGTAGTTTTTTATAGATTTTATCCATATTAAAATCATTATCTTCTAAGTTCATAAAATATCCACTAAGTACTCTATCTTCTATAGGTAGTGCCTCTTTTGTGGTAGATGGACTATTATTTAGATAGGCTTCTATGGTTGCTAATGGTGCTGTATTGACAGAGTGTGATGCCATTAGACCTTTTATATAGTAATCAGCAGGAAGTTCATCGCCTTTGACTCCTGTACTTGCAAATAAGGCACGGATATTGGGTATCTTGTTGTCTTCAATCATATTGTATATCTTACATGCGTTATAGATACCTGTTTTAGATGGGTCGATACCACACGCCTCTAGCTCACTATCTAATGCTCTATCAAAACGGCTTACAAATACAGAGATAACAGCTTCTACACGACATGCTCCATACTTTTCTCCTTGCTCTATACCTTTTGTCATAGCTGTAAAGCACTCTCTTGCTTGTTTTGGAGAGAATACCAAAGTAGCATTGACTGATATTCCATTCTCCATTAAAATAGTCATGGCTCTATATCCTGCTTTTGTTGCAGGTACTTTAATCATTACATTTGGTTCTCCAATAGCCTTAAAGAGTCGTACTCCCTCTTCTACTGTTCCTTTGGTATCATTACATAAAAAAGGGTCAACCTCAATAGATATAAATCCATCATCTCCTCTATCATAGATAGGTCTTAGTAGCTGTGCAGCTGTACGAATATCTTCTATTGCCAAGGCTTCATACTTCTCTTTTGCTGATTTGCCCTCCAAGCTCTCTAACTGCTCTTTGTATGCAGGAGATGTTGTAATAGCTGTTGCAAATATAGCAGGATTGGAAGTAGCTCCATTTACAATTCCTCTATCTATAAGTTTACCAAACTCATTTTTTAAATAGTCTCTCTCGATAAAATCTAACCATAATGAAAAGTTAATCTCTCTATTAACCATAACTCTACTCTCCCTTATTACTTATTGTATTGCCATGCCCAATCTCTCCATGAACCAAAATCGGTAGACTCCTCTAAGCCCACTTCTAGTTGGTCTAAAAAAGTATTGCGTTGAACCAATTTAGCACCCCATCTTAACATATGAGGTGTCTCAACTTGACAATCAATAAAATGATAACATTTTTCAACACATATATTACTTAATGCACAGAGTGCTACCTTGGAAGCGTCAGACATGTAGCTAAACATAGACTCTCCAAAAAATATTTTTCCCATAGCGATACCATACAGTCCTCCTATTAACTCTCCGTTATAATAGGTCTCAACAGAGTGAGCGAATCCCATATGATGAAGCTCTATATATGCCTCTTTCATCTCTTTGGTTAGCCATGTTCCCTCTTGATTTGGTCTAGGTATATCACCACAATTAGAGATAACTTCTTCAAAGTTATGGTCAAACTTAACCTCATAACCTCTATTTCTTAATACTCTACGAAATGATTTTGATATTTTAAACTCTTGTGGATATAGAATCATACGAGGATTTGGAGACCACCACATAATTGGGTCATCTGAATTAAACCAAGGAAAGATACCTGTACGGTATGCTTTTAAGATACGATTTGGGTTTAAATCTCCTCCAAAAGCTAAGAGACCCTCTTCACTTGCCTCCCTTGGATTAGGAAACTGATGTGAAGAGCTACGCAGTTGGGGAATATAAAAATCATCATCAAATATTGAAGACAAAATTAAGCTTCTCCTCTTTGTAATCAACTTTAACTGTTCCACCATCTTTGAGTTCTCCAAAGAGTATCTCATCGGTTAGTGCCTCTTTTATCTGTTGGTCAATCACACGAGTAATCTCTCTAGCTCCATAGGAGTCACTATAGCCTATTTTTGCAATATGATTTCTAGCTTTTTGAGTTAACTCTATAGAAATATCTTTACTTTTCATCTGTTTGTTGAGTTTTGCTATTTCAGTATCTACAATCAACTCTACAACCTCTATTGATAGATGGTTAAATTTGATAACCGAACTTAAACGATTTATAAACTCTGGAGCAAAATAATCTTTTAGAGCATTTTCTGTTTTAGAGCTATTATCTTTATTGAAGCCCATTACATTTGCCTCTTTTGTTCCAAGGTTTGAGGTCATAATCAGAATAACATTTTTAAAATCACTAACGACTCCATTATTATCGGTTAATTTTGCTCCGTCCATCACTTGTAGTAGTATATTCATAATATCAGGGTGAGCTTTTTCTACCTCATCAAGGAGTAGTACTGTATGTGGATTTTTCTTGACCATTTCAGTCAAAAGTCCACCTTGTTCATATCCTACATACCCAGGAGGTGCTCCAATCAATCGACTAAGTGCATGTTTCTCCATATATTCACTCATATCAATTCTCTCAAAGTGAATATCCATGCTATTAGCAAGTTCTTGGGATAGTGCTGTTTTACCCACTCCTGTTGGCCCTACAAATAGAAATGAGCCAATAGGTTTATCTGCTTGATTCAATCCTGCATAGGAGCGTTTAATAGCCTGTACTACTTTGTCAATAGCTTCATTTTGACCTATAATTTTGGTTTTAATAGTATCTGCTAGATTTTTAAGCTTAGAGGTATCATCAGAAGAGACCACGGTTGATGGTAGATTCATCATGCGAGATACAGAAAGCTCAATATCTGAAGATGTAACAGTAATATCTGATTTATCTCTAAGCATAAAGTGTGCACCAACTTCATCTATAATATCCATAGCTTTATCTGGCAAAAATCTATCATGAAGATATTTAACCGATAGAGAGATAGCTGATTCTAAAGCCTCATCTGAAAATCTAATATTATGATATGTCTCATACTTCTCTTTTACACCTTGTAAAATAGTCAATGTATCTTCTACTGAAGGTTCATCAATATCTATCTTGGAAAAACGTCTTGATAACGCTTTGTCTTTGTCTAAATGGTTTCTAAACTCTGCATAGGTTGTTGCACCTATACATTTTAGCTCTCCTCTTGCCAATGCAGGTTTAAGTAGATTTGCAGCGTCCATACTCCCACCAGAGGTAGCACCTGCACCAACCAAGGTATGAATCTCATCAATAAATAGAATCGCTTTATCTACTGTTTGAAGCTCACTCAATACACCCTTTAGACGTTTTTCAAAATCTCCACGATACTTTGTACCTGAAATCATTGCACCTAAATCGAGAGCAAATATAGAACTTCCTTGGAGTATTTTAGGTACATTGTCATCAGCTATATTTAGTGCTAATCCCTCTGCAATAGCTGTTTTACCAACCCCTGGTTCGCCTACTAATAGTGGATTATTCTTTTTTCTTCTACATAGTGTCTGCATTACTCTATCTATCTCGGGAACTCTACCTACTACAGGGTCTATCTTGCCTTGACGTGCAATTGATACTAACTCTATTGTATAGGCTGTGAGATTAGGAGTGGTATCTTCCTCTTCTATAATAGCTTCATGTAGCTCCTCAATATCAGCATGAGAGATAACCTCTAAAATATCCAAACGACTTATACCTCGTGATTGCATTACACTATATGCAAAACTTTTGGTTTGAGTAAAGATAGACGCTAATAAGTCACCTATTTTTGCTTCTGATTTTCCAGAAGCATTGATATGATTAACCATATCATTCATCACATGTGAGAGTGATAATGTCTCATATGGTTCATATATATCATTATCCTCTTCCAAGTCTTCCATTACAGGATTGTTTAATAAAATATACTGTTCAACGGTCTCTTGCATCTCATCTACATTAGCACCTACCATAGTAAGTATCTCTCTACCCTCTGTACTTTTTAAAATAGATAAAAAAATATGCTCTAAAGTCAAATACTCATGTCTATTCTCTTTAGCAAACTTTACAGAGGCTCTAAATATCTTATTGAGTTCCACACTAATCATTTTTTATCCTTTTTCCTTGATGTTAAACTTCTTCCATTGTAGCAAGTAGTGGAAATCCATTACTCCTTGCCAACTCTTTGACTTGATACACTTTTGTCTCTGCAATCTCAAAGGTATAGATACCACAGACTGCTTTTCCTGATTTGTGTATATTTATCATAATCTCTTCTGCTTGATTAATATTTTTATGAAATACACTCATTAAAATATCAACCACAAAATCCATTGTACTGTAATCATCGTTATGTAACAAAACTTTATATTTTGTAGGTTCTGCTAGAGCCAACTCTGACTCTAACTCTTCTTCTATTCTTGACACTTGACTATCCTTAAATATTATTACTCTATATAATATTAGTATAGCTTATTTTGTGTTACAATACTAGTAAAAATTTGGAGTTTAATTGTGAAATCTCTCTTTGTAACGGCAACAAATACAGATATTGGCAAAACTTATACCACTCTAAAGCTTATTAAACTCTTAGGAGAAGCTAATATCTCTGTTGGAATATGCAAACCTATTGAGACAGGTGTAGTTGATGAACCAGTTGATGCCACACTACTTTTAGAGCAGGTTAAAAAATATAATAAGAAGTTTCAAGAGTTAAATCCCAAAGATATTACAGCCTATACATTTACAACTCCATCTGCTCCATTTTGTGCTGATACCAATAGAGTAATAGAGATAAAAACTATAATAGATAAGATAGAAGAGCTAAAAAAGCTTTGTGACTTTTTGATTATAGAGGGTGCAGGTGGT